>JBKPDM010000183.1:0-4258 GCA_046727895.1 Pseudomonadota bacterium
CTTCTGGACGTCCGCGACCGGATCAACGCCGCGAACAGCGGCGCCAGCGCGACCGGGGTCACGGCGAGCGTAGTCTCGATCTCGGCGACCGAGTCCGTGCTCATCTTCACCGCCGACGAGACCGGTACCGATGCCGCGATCACGGCGACGGACACGGGCGGCAACATCCTCCAGTCGCTCGGCGTGCTCGATGCCGGCGGTGCCTTTCAGAACGAGCTCCAGGCGGCGCAGAACGCCGAGCTGCAGGTCGATGGCCTGGCGACCACGCTCGAGCGCCAGAGCAACACGATCGATGACGTCTTCGCCGGCGTCACCCTCAGCCTGTTCAAGGCCGAGGCCGGCACGACCATCAAGGTCGACGTCGAACGCGACCTCAATCAGGTCAAGCAGGCGATCGTCGACATGGTCAACGCTTACAACGAGCTGCGAACCGGCATCAATCGGCAGGCTTCGACCAACGTCCCCGCCGATGACCAGACCGGGGCGGGCGTCCTCGCCGGGACCAGCGCGCTCTCGGAGATCCCGGGCCCGGCTTTCGGCCTCGATCGGCGCCGCGGTCGATGGCACCGACCCGCTCTTCAGTGTGCTCGCCGAGATCGGGATCACCTTCCAGGGGGCGTGGCAGACTGGCGATCCGCTCTCGGCGAGCACGCTCCGGATCGATGAGACCAAGCTCGACGACGCGTTGCTGAATCACCTCGACGGCGTGCGCCGGCTGTTCACTTTCGGCCTGTCCAGCTCGAGCTCGGAGGTGGTCCCGCTCGGCTCCGACGCCGATACGCGCTACATCGCCAGTGGCTATCAGCTCAACATTGCCTGGTCCGGCGGCGTGATCACCTCGGCCAACATCGATGGTCCGGCGGACGGCAGCGACAATGGCACGGTCGCGGGCAACGTGCTCACGGTCACGGCGGGCGGCGCCAAGGGGCTGAAGCTGCTCTATACCGGAACCGGGCCGGCCAGCGGCATCCAGCTCGACCTCTCGGTCGGGGTGGGCGCGAAACTGTACCAGACGCTCGACGGCCTGCTCGACGACACCAGCGGCCTGATCGCCAATGAGGTCGATCCCTCGACAGCCAGAACCACTCGGCCAGGAGCGCGTCGATCGTCTCCAGGAGCGGCTCGATCGGGAGCGGGATCGGCTCTACCAGCGCTTCGTGGCCATGGAGACCGCGCTCACCACGATGAACCAGCTGCTCGACAGCCTGCGGCAGCAGATCGACGCGGCGTTCAACAACAAGAATGGCTGATCTGCCGGCGCCTCGGCGCGCAACCAAGAATTAGCGACTAACCGGTAAGACTGGGCCGCAAGGGCGGCGGCGTTGGGGGTCGATCAGCCGTCATGGACCACGAGGTCGGCGATGGCACCGATGCAACGGGCGATGAGCGCGTATGGCCAGGCGGCGGAGACCCTGGCTCCCGCCAGGCAGATCGTGCTGCTCTACGACGGCGCGATCCGGCGCATCAAGGAGGCCCGCCGGGCGATCGAGTCGCGCCTGATCAACGAGCGCTACATCGCCGTCGAGAAGGCGACCGCGATCGTCGAGGCTCTGTATGCCTGCCTCGATCACGAGCGCGGCGGCGAAATCGCCAGGAATCTCGATCGCCTTTACACCTACGTCGTCTTTCGCCTGCAGCGCGTCAATTTGACCGACGACGCCTCGATTTGCGACGAGGTGGTCGAGCGGCTGGGCGAGCTGCGCGCGGCCTGGGAGCAGATCGCCGACGGCGGGTCCGCGCCGGCGGTCCTCCCTGGCCCGGCGAGCGAGCGGCCGCGGCTCCGCGCTGCCGCGCCGAGCACTGCAGTCACGATTTGAGACGGTTCGGTCCGGCGCCCGAATCGAGCCCGACTCGGCCGCGACCGCGATTTCTCGACCGGACCGCCGGTTGCAGCCGCTCCGCGGGGTTCTTATATCAGCAACCGGAACCCTGCGACCGCCGGCCCGGCCGTCGGCGCCGACCTGAGGTCGGTTGCGAGGGGGGCGTTGCGCGCGTGTGAGCGACAATCACGAGCCTCGGGCGTGAGAGAGTGTAATGAGCAATAAGATCATCGGCATCGATCTCGGCACCACGAACAGCTGCGTGGCGATCATGGAGGGCAAGAACGTCCGCGTGATCGAGAACGAGGAGGGCATGCGGACCACGCCCTCGATCGTCGCCTTCACCGACGACGGAGAGACCCTGGTCGGCATGCCGGCGAAACGTCAGGCGGTCACCAACCCGACCAACACCGTGTTCGCCGTCAAGCGGCTGATCGGTCGCCGGTTTGACGACCCGGTCGTCAAGAAAGACGTCGACATGGTGCCGTACAAGATCGTGCGCGCCGACAATGGCGACGCCTGGGTCGAGGTTCGCGGCGACAAGAAGGCGCCCTCCCAGATCAGTGCCGCGGTGCTGAAGAAGATGAAGGAGACGGCCGAGCGCCATCTCGGCGAGACGGTGACCAAGGCGGTGATCACCGTGCCGGCCTACTTCAACGATTCACAGCGCCAGGCGACCAAGGACGCCGGCAAGATCGCCGGCCTCGAGGTGCTGCGGATCATCAACGAGCCGACCGCGGCCGCGCTCGCCTATGGCATGGACAAGTCGAAGGCACAGACCATCGCCGTCTACGATCTCGGCGGCGGCACCTTCGACATCTCGATTCTCGAGATCGGCGACGGCGTGTTCGAGGTCAAGGCGACCAACGGCGATACTTTCCTCGGCGGTGAGGACTTCGACAAGCGCCTGATCGACTACATGGCCGATGAATTCAAGAAGGAGCAGGGAATTGATCTGCGCAACGACCGCCTGGCGCTCCAGCGCCTGAAGGAGGCGGCCGAGAAGGCCAAGATCGAGCTCTCGAGCACGATGCAGACCGAGGTCAACCTGCCGTTCATCACCGCCGATGCGAGCGGCCCCAAGCACCTGACCATGAAGATCAGCCGGGCCAAGCTCGAGATGCTGGTCGGCGACCTGGTCGATCGGACCGTCGAGCCCTGCCGCAAGTGCCTGAAGGACGCCGGCCTCTCGCCCGGCGACATCCACGAGGTGATCCTGGTCGGCGGTCAGACCCGGATGCCGAAGGTGGTCGAGACGGTCAAGAACTTCTTCGGCAAGGAGCCGCACAAGGGGGTCAATCCCGACGAGGTGGTCGCGGTCGGCGCGGCGATCCAGGCGGCGGTCCTGTCCGGCGAGGTCAAGGATGTGCTGCTGCTCGACGTCACGCCCCTCTCGCTGGGGATCGAGACGCTGGGCGGCGTGTTCACCCGCCTGATCGATCGCAACACCACGATCCCGACCAAGAAGAGCCAGGTCTTCTCGACCGCCGAGGACAATCAGAACGCGGTCACGATCCGCGTGTTCCAGGGCGAGCGCGAGATTGCCGCGCAGAACAAGCTGCTCGGGCAGTTCGATCTGGTGGGCATTCCACCGGCCCCGCGCGGCATGCCGCAGATCGAGGTGACCTTCGACATCGACGCCAACGGCATCGTCAACGTGTCGGCCAAGGACAAGGGTACGGGCAAGGAGCAGCAGATCCGTATCCAGGCCTCGGGCGGCCTGAACGAGGCCGAGATCGAGAAGATGGTCAAGGAGGCGCAGGAGCACGCCGAAGAAGATCGCAAGCGGCGCGAGCAGATCGAAGCGCGCAACCACGCCGACAGCCTGATCTACACCACCGAGAAGTCGCTCAAGGAGCACGGCGACAAGCTCGGCGCCGCCGACCGCTCGGCGATCGAGCAGGCGATCGCCGACCTGCGCGCCGTACTGGACACCGCCGATGCCAGTACGCTCAAGTCCAAGGCCGAGAACCTGGCACAGCTGTCGATGAAGCTCGGCGAGGCGATGTACCGCGCCCAGCAGCAGACCGAAACCGCCGGCGGCGACGATGGCGGGGCTGGCGGCGGCTCCGGGCCGGCCGACGACAACGTGGTCGACGCCGACTTCGAGGAGGTCGAGGACGACAAGAAGAAGTCGGCCTGAGCAGAACCCCCTGAACGACCTGACGTGGTGAACCGGGCGTGGCCGGGCGTCGGGCATCCGGTTCTTCGTGACTGAGGGGCTTGAGCCCGTCGGCGGAACGAACAAGGCGCCATGGCGAAGCAGGATTACTACGAGACCCTGGGCGTCCGGAGGAACGCGGCGGCGGCCGACATCAAGGCTGCCTACCGCAAGCTGGCCATGAAGCACCACCCGGATCGCAATCCCGGGGACAAGGCCGCGGAACAGCGCTTCAAGGAAGTCAACGAGGCTTACGAGATCCTCAAGGACGAGCAGA
>JBKPDM010000184.1:0-25831 GCA_046727895.1 Pseudomonadota bacterium
GACGCGCGCGCCGAGTCGAACGATCAGGGTGGGCTGGAGCTTTGTCGGCCGGACTGGGGGTGCCTGCTGCGGTACCTGGAGGACGTGTCCGAATGGCTCCGCACACAGCGGCGGGAGATCGAGAGACGGTGCCAGGTCCGCGCCCAGGCCTTGGGCGAGGCGCTCGACGTCGAGCGGCTGGACAAGCTCGCCCGCTACGAGACCCACCTCGACCGGAAGCTCGGTCGCACGCTCGCGATGCTGCTCAAGCTCCAGGAGATGAGGCGAACGATCACGGCGCCAGCGGCGTGAATTTCGTTTCGCAAAAATCGCTCCGAGGCGCGGGAAGGCGGTTCGTCTTCACGCGAAGGCGCGACGGCGACGGCTGCCTTGCCAAGCAAGCGCAGTCGCGGCGGCATCACTGTGTCAACCGACTTGACCCTGGGTGAGCCCGTGGAGCGGCGAACCACGGCGTTTCGGATCGCGACGCATCCGATAGTTGCGAACCGAAACACGAAAAAGCAGGAACTCTGCGGGCTCTGGCGAACTGTTTCGGATGCTTCGCATGTTTCGCGCGCTGGAGGCCCGCCCGATCACACCTACTGGCGGGCCTTGGTCTGACATCGATGCCGGTCCGCGCATTGAGATTCAGACGCATTTGTAAAACCCCTCTACGTGGCTGCACGGATGTTCTTGGGGTCGATCGCCAGCGGCCTGGACAACAGTCGCCCCTTCGCCGCTGCGCCGGCCACTAGGCCGCACACGGACGCTCCCTTGGATCAGTTGCTCGAGGCGGCTCATGAGCGTACGCCGCGGTGGTTGAACCGCCTTTAGGCACTGCCGCCGTCGGCAGCGCAACGTTCGCCGGGGCCCCATGGCGTCCGCTCTCGTCCAACGCTAAGCAACGGCGCTGACGGACCGCAGCGAGGTCCGTGCGCACCTGCACCGAACAGGCCTATGTCGGCCAGGAATGCGGGACAAAATGTGGGGTAAAGCCGCGCGAACTAAAAACTCACAGCCAGTTTGGCTGACTTAGCCTTAATAGAATGGCGGAGGGGATGGGATTCGAACCCACGATACGGCTTATCACCGTATAACGGTTTAGCAAACCGCCGCCTTCAGCCACTCGGCCACCCCTCCGGACGAGAGGCCATCAACTAAGGAAGGCTTAGTTGATGGCGCGTTAGCCATAACCGAGCGTGCCTGGCGGCGCAAGGGCGATGGGCCGCGCCGCACCCGACCGCCATAGCGATCAGACGCAGTATTGGGGATTCGGTGGCTGTTGCGTGAAAGTTGCTGTCAATCGGCAGCGAATATCGACCCCCGATCGGCGTCCAATTTTGACCCCCCGCGAGGTTGGTTGGAGGGGGTTTGGAGTGGGCTTTCCATGATCGATGGCGGCTGTGGTGGTGGCTGTGGTCATGTGGGCAACGCCCAGCGTTGTCCAAGCTGCGCCGGAGGCGCAGCATCATGTTCACAGCCAAGACGCACGCTGTCGCCGACGTGGGCTCGCGCTATGGTGTGCGCCCGACACGGAGGAGAGAGGCGTGGTCCGACCCGGGGCAAGCATTGGTCACTGCGCTTGGTCGGCAGCCTGTTTGGCCTCGGCGCCTGCCCTATCGGTCCGTTTGGCCTGCTCGGCGCGGCCGACCGGTTGGATCTCGAGCGCAAACGCGCGTTCGGTTTGGCGTCACGGCGCCGGTGGTCGGCGCCGTCGCCCTGATCGGCCTCTTCGGAGCTCGCGACCTGCATGGCCTCTGGTACTACATGCCGCGTCGATGGCGGGCGTTCCGCACCGATCTTCTGGGCTCGCGTGAGCCGTCGGCGGCTTCGGTTCCGGCGCGATCTTTCACGCCAGCGAATGACGCGGGCGAAAGTCCCTGAAGCCGGCGAAGTCGGTGTCGCTCGTGAGAGGCGCACGGCTGCTTTCGATCGAAGGCGCCCCCACCGATAAGACCTCCGCATGAGTGCCGGCGACGGGCGCCTGATCACCGCCTGCTCGATCGCCCACTGGGAAGTGACCGAGGTCAACGTCCACGTCATCGGCGTGCTGTTCGTGCTCCCGATACCGACGTGCCGATCATCCCGCACGCCTCGATCGCGCTGTTTCGATCGCTGAGCGGCTGCCGCGCGAGGTCAGGCGCCGCGCGGACACTCAGGCCCCCGCCAGCGGCGCGGGGTCGCTCGGCGGGTTCAGTTGGCGCAAGATGTCGGCCGCGATGCGGTGATTGTGCTCGCGCACCATCTCCGGTATGCGCACCAGGTCGATCAGCCACCAGATGAAGCCGAGTGTGCTGGCCACGAACAGCGACAGCCACATCCAGCCGGTCATCGCCCAGCGGCCGAGCAGGCCGTAGTGGCAATAGATCAACGACGACAGATACGCCATCACGAGGCTGGCCGAGCGGCGCTGAAAAGCTCTCAGGAACTCTTCCTGCTTGTCCTCTGGCATGCCCGCCAGTTCATTGCGCACCGACTCCGGCAGTGACGCGGCGATTTTGCCCGGAATTGCCAGGTGAGGCGGATTGGGCGCCTTCTGGTCGAGATTCGGCCGGATTTCGGTCATGATGAAACCCTCCATGGCACCTCTGCTGACTGCCGGTATTGACACGTTTTACATGAACTTGATTAAGTAGGCGTTGCCGACGATGTTTTTTGTTTTTGTTTGATCACAAGGTAACCTTGCCAAGCACAAGGCTGGCGAGAACAGTTGGCATGGCGGCGGCGGCTCTCTACAATGGCCGCCGGTGGAGGATTGCCATGGAATCGACTGGCAAGCGCCTTTGCTGGGTCACTGCATGCTGGGGCGACGATGTCGCCGGCTGAGCCTGACAGGGCGGCCGCGCCGCCCGAGCCGTCGCGGCTGACGGGCGGCTGCCACTGCGGCGATCTGGAGCTGACCTTCGAGACGCGACGGCGGCCGGGCGAACTGACCGTGCGTGCCTGCGGCTGTTCCTTCTGCCGCCGCCATGGTGTGCGCACCGTTTCCGATCCGCAGGGGCGGGTCGAGTTCGTCGTCCACGACCCTTCGCAGCTGAACCGCTACCGTTTCGGTCTCGGCATCGCCGAGTTTCTGATCTGTCGGAGCTGCGGCGTCTACGTCGGCGCGATCATGGCGGATGCCGGGACCGCCTACGCAATCGTCAACATCAACGCGCTGGCGACGCCCGGCATCTTTACGCGGAGCGCCCTTCCGGTCAGCTACGACCGGGAATCGGCGGCCGAGCGCCGGGCCAGACGCCGCGTTCGGTGGACGCCGGCGGAAGTGATCGAGCGGTGAGATGCTGGCCGAGCCGCCGAGACCGGCGAGCCTGCACGTTGACCGACGCGGCCTCCGGTATGAACGTCCGTTGCGGCCTGTCGCAGCCGGGCATTCAGAGCTAAACCTGGGGCCAGGAATGTTACGTAGTGAGACAGCAATGACGGACCTCCCGTAGGTCGAGCGCGCCGGGGCGACCGTCCGGGTGCCCCTCAACCCGCCGGCCAAGCCGAACGCGATCAACAACTCGCGCCAAACCTGCTCGCGGCCGCAAGGTCATGGCCATTGAAGGCTTGGGAATGGTGCAATTCCGGGTCTCGCCAGAACTTGATGCTCCGGAGGTCGCCAATGGTGACGAGCAATCCCGCGGGAAAAAATGCGCCCCGGCCGAGGCCGGGGCGAAGTGATCGCGGGGAGCGAGAAGCAGGTGGTCCCGCCGGGCTTTCGGGTGACTCCCGATCGCCAACCGGCAGCGACCACCTGAGGAGATGTTCGGGATAGGTTCAAAGACGCCGCGCGGCGTGCGGAGATTGCCGCTCTGGAGCGAGTCCTCGAGCCGGGTCTGCGATCTTTACGACCGACGTGCTGAGGCCTATGTCAGCGGCAACGGCTTGCCGCATTGCAAGGGAAGGACGGGGGGTATGGTCGAGAAAGTCGTCAAGTCGGACGCCGAATGGCGTCGCCAGCTGACCCCCCGAGCAGTATCGGATTGCCCGGCACAAGGGCACCGAGCGGCCATTCACGGGCGAATATCACGCGACCAAGACGCCGGGCGTCTATCGCTGCGTCTGCTGCGGCCAGCCTCTGTTCGATGCCGACACCAAGTTCGAGTCAGGCACCGGATGGCCGAGCTTCTATGCGCCGCCCATCGATGCGGACGCCGTGGCGACCGAGATCGATCGCAGCCTCTTCATGACCCGGACCGAGGTTCTCTGCAGCCGCTGCGACGCTCATCTCGGGCATGTCTTCCCGGACGGTCCGGAGCCGACCGGCCAGCGCTATTGCATGAACTCGGCGGCGCTCAAGCTGGAGCCGAAGCCGGACGGGAAGGGCTGAGTGGCCGTGGCCGAATTCACCCTGATCGTCGGCAACAAGAACTACTCGTCCTGGTCGTTGCGGGGCTGGCTGGCGGCGCGCCTCACCGGCATCGATTTCGAGGAGAAGCTGGTTCGGCTCTCGGAGCCCGGCTCACGCACGGCCCTGCTCGACCATTCGCCGGCCGGCAAGGTGCCGGTGCTGAAGCACGGTGCGCGGGTCGTCTGGGACTCGCTTGCGATCATCGAATATCTGGCCGAGGAGCGCCCGGCAGCGGGTTTGTGGCCGGCCGAGGCGGATGCCCGCGCCCTCGCCCGCTCGATCGCGGCCGAGATGCACGCGGGCTTCACCGCGCTGCGCCAGCACATGCCGATGAACCTGCGCAAGCCGCTGCCCGGCAAGGGCCGCGGCCCGGGCGTCGTCGAGGACATCGCACGGGTCAGCGCGATCTGGGCCGACTGCCGGCGTCGCTTCGGCGGCGAGGGACCATTCCTGTTCGGACGTGCAACCGCGGCCGATGCCATGTACGCGCCGGTCGCGACCCGCTTTCGCACCTATGGCGTCGAGCTTGACCCGGTCTCTCGGGCCTATGTCGACGCCGTGCTCGCCTCGCCGGCTTTCTTGGAGTGGCATGAGGCGGCGCTCGAGGAGCCCTGGATCAACCCCGAAGACGAGGTCGATTGAGCCGATCGGATCTTGGCACTCTAACGATCGCGACCGGGACCCCGCGGGGTGCCGCCAGACAACGAGGAACGGTGACCTACGAGCTGCTGCGTCTGGGTCATGTGATCGGCGTGGTACTGATGGGCGCCGGCCTGATCGGCGTCTTCTTGGCCGATCTGCGCTCACGCCAGCTGGCGGACGACCTCGCGTTGTTCGCCGAAGCGATCCGCAACATCGCGGTGTTCTACGACGGCCTCGTGGTGCCCGGCGCCCTGCTCCTGCTCGCTTCCGGCGCCTGGATGATCGTCGAGTTCTACGGCGGCTGGGAGTTTCTCCAGGTTCCCTGGCTGGTCGGCATGGTTGGGTTGTTCGCGTTCGAATTCATCGAGGGCAACACGGTCACGCGGCTCTATTTCATGCGCATGCGCCGGCTAACCAGGGTAGCCCTGGCCGAGGGCCAGTTCACGGCTGAGCTCGAGCGGGCGCGGAGCGAGCAGGTGCCGACGTTCACCCACCTCCTCGACCTGCCGATCCTCCTCCTGATCGTCTCGCTTGGCGTGGTCCGGCCAGACGACTTCACACAGCTCTTCGTCGGCTCCGGCCTCGCCCTCGTGGCCGCGGCGCTGCTGACCGTCCTGTTGCCGCACCTCTATCCGTGGCGGCCGCTCCGGGGCAGCCAGGAAAGCTCATAGGACGGGGCGGCCGGTTGGGCGAACGATACCATCATCAGGCGTTGGTGTTATCTTCGAGGATCTGCATGACTTCGGTGCGCATGCCATCCGGCGTCTCGAAGAAGCGATCCGCCGCTTGCCGAACGCGGCTTCGATCACCCGCGGCTCCATGATGAACGTCACCCCCGCCGCACGCAGCCGCGCGATCTGGGCGTCGAAGTCATCGACTTCGTAGACATCGTGCAGGAGCCAAGCGGCAGCGTCTTGCCCAGCCGGTCCTCGTAGGGCGCTTTGTCGAACAGGATGACCCGCGTCCCGCCCAGGACAAGCAAGACATTGGAGGAGCCGGGCACCTCGCTGCGGATACGCACCTCCGCGCCCAAGACATCGACGTAGAATGCAATCGCGTTCTCGAGATTCGACAACTTTGATCGCGTAGTTCCACAATCCCTTGACCATGATCCGGCACCCTTTCACCTCCGCCGTGTCGGGACCATGTTCTGATGGTCGTCACCGGGAAAGTGAAGCCGAGAACGAACTCGATGACTGTGCCGGATCGCCGCCTGTCGGTCGCGCCGATGATGGATCGCACCGATCGGCACTGCCGCTATTTCCTGCGCCTGATCGCCGGGCGACCGCTGCTCTACACCGAGATGATCCCGACCGGCGCGATCCTTAGGGGCGATCGGGCGCACCTTCTCCGCTTCGATCCGGCCGAGCATCCGGTCGCGCTACAGCTGGGCGGCTCTGATCCGGCGGAGCTCGCCCGTGCGGCCGAGTCCGGCCAAGAGTGGGGCTACGACGAGATCAACCTGAACATCGGCTGTCCGTCGGGTCGGGTCCAGAGCGCCCGCTTCGGCGCCTGTTTGATGGCCGAGCCCGAGCTGGTCGCGCGCTGCGTCGCGGCAATGCGCACGGCGGTCGACGTCCCGGTCACGGTCAAGACCCGGATCGGGATCGACGAGCGCGACGACTATGGCTTTCTCCGCCGCTTTGTCGAGGCCATCGCTGCCGCCGGATGCCGGACGGTCATCATCCACGCGCGCAAGGCTTGGCTCGCCGGCCTCAGTCCCAAAGAGAACCGCCAAATCCCGCCGCTTCGCTACGATCTGGTGCATCGGGTCAAGGTTGACTTCCCGCAACTCGAGCTGATCGCGAACGGCGGTCTCCGCAGGCTCGATCAGGCGCGCGACCAGCTCGCGCATGTCGATGGCGTGATGCTCGGCCGAGAGGCCTACCAGAACCCCTACATCCTCGCCGAATGGGCGCGGGCGCTCCACGGCGCCGAGGAGCCGATCCCGGAGCGCGCGGAGGTCATCGAGCGCCTCCTGCCTTACGTCGAGCGCGAACTGGTCGAAGGCACGCCTCTCGCGGCGATCACCCGGCACACTCTCGGCCTGTTCAATGGTCTGCCCGGTGCGCGAGCTTGGCGCCGCCATCTGTCCGAAGCTGTGCACCGTCCCGACACTGGACCCGAAGTCCTGCTCGAGGCGCTGGCCAAGGTCCACCACACTCCGTCGCGCGCCGCGGCGTGACTATCAGATTTGCGGTTGTCGCGATGGGGCAGGGTGGCGTCCGGACCAGACCGCGAGCCAACCGGCGGCGAGGAGCGCCAGCAGCTTCAGGACCTCGAGTAGGATATAGAGCGCGTGCCAGGGTGCGGGCGGTGGCGCCCCGCCCTGAATGATCGTCTCGGCGCGAGCATCGAGCACCGGCAGCAGCCAGAGCGCCTGCAAGGCCACGATCAGGGAGGCGGCGCCGAGGCCGACCCAGACCGAGCGCGGCGGACGGGCGAGCGCGGCCAGCGCCAGGGTGACAATCGCAAAGCCGATCTCCACGCGATTGAGGAGGCCAAGACTCCTGCCGGCCGACGTCCATCGCGACCGGAAGGCTGAGGCTCGCCGTCCCGATCTTGGCGGGCGCCGCGAGGAAAGAGACCCCGATCAGCACGCCCGCCCAAAGGAGGATCAGGGCGCCGAGAGCGGAGCGAGCGACCGCGGCGCCGCGGTTCGAGACGGACATCAGTGTGCTCCCGCGGTCCGCACTTGTTCCACGCGGAGCCGATGGGCGGCGAGGCTCCGGAAGACCTGCTCGCGGCAGGTCAGGACGATGATCTGGAGCTTCGCAGCAGCGCGGGCCAGGATCTCGAACATCTGCTCGATGCGCCGATCGTCCGAGAACACGAGGGCATCGTCCAGGACGACCACGGCGGGACGCCCCTGATCCGCGAGCAGCTCGGCGAAGGCGAGGCGGGTCAGCACGGCGATCTGCTCGCGCGTACCTTCGCTCAATCGCTCGAACGGCTCGACTGCGCCGCTTCGGGCGACCGCGGTGATCCGGAACGCCTCGTCGACCTCGAGATCGGAGCCAGGAAAGAGCGCTTCCAGGTAGGGCCGGATCCGGCGCACCAACGGCCCGACGTAGCGCTCCTTGGCATCGCGCTCGGCGTCCTGCAGTACGCGGAGCAAAAGCTCCAGAGCCTCGACGTCGCGCCGATATTTCGCGCACTCCTGCTCCAGTTCGTCGGCGCGCCGCCGCGCGCCAGCAAGGCGCTCGTCCAGGCCGCCGCCCGAGAGCACCTGGATGCGCTCCTTGAGCCGCTCGACGGCGATCTCGCGCTGCTTCAGTGCTTCGGCGCGGTGATCCACGGCCTGGCGCAGCTCAACGACGCGCCGCTCGAGATCCTCGATCGATTCCTGCGGCGCCTGCTCGCACAGCTGGCGCAGGCGCTGCTCGGCGATAGCGATCTGGCGGCGCAGCTCCGCGCTACGGGCAGCGAGATCGGTCTCGGTGCCCGAGCGTTCGGCTTCGCTCAACTCGGCGCGGAGCTGCTCGAGCCGCCGTCCCGCCTGCTCGCGACGGGCAAGCGCCTGCTCCCTGGCGGCCTCCTGACGGAGGCGGGCCTCGAGCGACTGGTCCAGCTCCCGCCGTGCTGGACGCAGCTGCGCCACCAGACCATCGATCTGCTGCTCCGCCTCGCCGAGCGCGGTCTCGACCGCTGCCGCCTCGGGCCATGGGGGCGCGTCCGCAGCGGGAGAGCCGAGCGCAGCAGCATTGCCGGCGAGCCAGATGTTCGCGGCCAGGTCGAACTCCAGCTGGCGAGCCCTCGGACCCGGCGGGCGCAGCCCCAGCACCTTGAGCTCACGGGCGATCCGCTGCTCGGCATCCTTGAGGCTGCTCTGCAGACGCTTGCGGTCGGCGACCACAGGGCGGATCGCGATCCGACCGATCCCCTCGATCTCGATCGTGAGCGGATCGACAATCCGGAGCGAGCGGCTCGGCTCGCGCATCGGGAGGCCACCGAGCCGCACCCGAGCAAGCGCCTCGGGCTCGAGCTCGAGCGTGACCTCGCTCGCCGCTGCACGCAGCGCCGCCCGGCCGTCGTCGCGCTGCCGGATCGCCTGGGCCAGACGCTGCAGACCGCGCAGATGATTTTCGGCCGCATCGCGCGTGGCCTGCAAGCGCTCCACCCTGGTCGCCTGCTCGCCGGCCAGGCGGGCGGCAGCCTCGGCGGCGACTTCCGCTTCGCTCGCACCGACCGTCGCCGCCGTGAGCTCGGTATCCGCCTTGGCTAGGTCCTCCGCCAGGGCCCGGCGCCTGGTCCGGGCAGATTCCGCTTTCTCGAGATCGACGCGCTTTGCCTTGAGGTCGGCCTCCGCCTCACGGAGGTCGGCGCGCCCGACCTCGAGCCGATCGCGTCGGGCCGTCAGCTCGGCCAGCTCGGCCTCCTCGCATCCGGCCGCGCGCCCGGCGCGCAGGCGCTCGAAGTCGGCCTGAGCGTCCTCGAGCGCAGCCAGATCGTGCTCGAGCTCTCCCCGATCCCGTGCGAGACGCTCAATCTCCTGCCGCAGCCGCGCGAGCTCTTCGCTCGCCTCGCGGTATCGGCCCCTGGGCTGGCCGCGCCGATAGATCAGCTCGTGCAACGCCTCTTCGAGGGTCGCGAGCAGCGCCGCGCCGCGACCGCCGCCAAGCACCTCACCGACCTCGGCATCCAGAGCGGTCTGCAGCGTGTCGCGCGCACCTTGCGCGACCTCAGGTAAATCGAAGGATTGGCCCTGGCCGACCCAGAGCAGGCTCCAGACACCCGGGGCCTCGGCCACGCCGCGCCGCGCGCCGCTCTGGCCGCCCTCGAGGAGGCCTTCGAGCGCTTCCTCGGCCGCCTCGCCATGCAGATGCCGGCCATCAGGCAGCGCGAGCTCGGCACCCCCACGCCTGAGGAAGCGCTTCTCGATCCGGTAGCGCGCACCGTCGATCTCGAAGTCGAGGGCGACCCGCGGCGATGCCCCCTCGTGCGCTGCCGGCTGGAAACTCTTGACCGTCTGCGCCTGGGAGCGGTGACGTTCGAACAGCACGGCCTGCAAGGCGGCGAACAGGGTGGACTTGCCCATCTCGTTGGGGCCGCCGACGAGGTTCAGACCGTCGGCCATGCCGGCGATCCGGACCGGGCGGTCGAACTTGCGAAACTGTTCGAGTTCGAGCGCGCGAAACTTCATGTCGCCGCGAGCTTGCGGTGCTCGGCGTAGAGGCGAAGGAGTGCGCGGGCCGCGATCTCGCGCGCCGGCTCGTCGGGATCGTCGGCCATGGCCCGAAGGCGTTCGGCGGCGACGCGCACGAAGCCGCCATGGGCGATCGCCTCCAGATCGTTGGCCGAGGGGCTGAGATAGAGCCCGCCGTCGTCGAGCCGGAGGAAGCGGAGCGCGGCGCGCAGATCGTCAAGGACGCGCGCCAGCCGCTCGCGCCCGCCGAGCGAGAGCGTGCCCGCGATCGAGAGATCGACCAGGAGACGCGCCGGGTCGGTGTGCAGAGCGCGAAGGCGCGCCGTCAGGACCTCGATCTCGTCCTCGCTGTGAATCCGCACCGCTTCCTGGCGCCACTGAAAGCGTCCGGTCACGAGCGGTGTGACCTCGGGCGGGCCGCCCTCTGCCGCCAGGTCCACGAGCAGCGCATGACCGCCCTCGACCACACCGAACTCGTCCACCTCTGGCGTCCCCGAATACCAGCAACGTGGCCCGATCCGCTTCATGCCATGCCAGTCGCCGAGCGCCAGATAGCCGAGGCTGGCACGCTCCGGCCGGGCGGGATCGATGAGGTTGGGCTGGCTCCGCGCATCGGAGCCGAAAGCGCTGATCGAACCATGCGCGAGCCCGATCCGGATCGTCGCCTCGGGCGTCGCTGCCCGATCCATCCAGGCGGTCGGATCGCCCAGCAGGCGGCGGCGGGCGAGGGGGGCCGGAAGCAACTGCGCCCTGCCGTCGGCCAAAGCGACCGGCACGGGATCGACGTGCACATGGACGTTGTCCGGCAGACCGAGCCGGAGCACTCGATCCCAGGGGCCGCCCGGCTGATGCGGGTCGTGGTTGCCCGGGACGAGGTGCCATTGCACGTCGGAAAATGCCCGCATCCGCTCGACTGGCTGGCCGAGCGTGCGGTCCTCGGCCGTGGCGACGTCGTAAACGTCGCCGGCGACCAGCACCAGCGGCGCCTCTCGCTCCAGCGCCACCCGGCCGATGGTCGATATCGCCTCGAGGCGCGCCTCCTGCAGCACCCCCATGGTGGCGTCGTCGACGAAGCGAAAGACTTTGCCGATTTGCCAGTCGGCAGTGTGAACGAGCCGCAAAGGCGCTTCTCCGGAGCGTGATCGATCGGCAGCGAGGGCGGCGGTCGCGGCCCCTGCGGTCCGACCCGGCGAGGCCGACGCCAGGCCCGCTCAACCTCGGCTCCACAACGTTGCGGCTGACTTGCCCGGAACGAGGGAACAACGCAAGATCAAATGTCGCGTCGCCGTGGTGGCGAGTTCTACATGCCGATCGGCGGGGACCCTGGAAGGCGAGCGAGGGATGCGATGGTCGAGCAGGTGGTTGTCCAGCGGCGACGGGGTGGCCGTGAGGCAAGACGGGAGCTGCGCGCCCAGCCGATTCCGGACGAGGGGAGGGCGGTGCGGCCCGGCCTTGCCGGCGGCCGCTATCGGGCGCTGACCGACGCCGAGGTCACCAGGATCCATCGCGCCGCGCTCGACGTTTTGGAGCAGATCGGCCTGGCCGACCCGATCCCCTCCTGCGTCGAGCTGATGACCGCCGCGGGCGGAACGGTCGGCGCGGATGGTCGTCTGCGCTTACCGCGCGCCCTGGTCGAGGACGTACTGGCGGAGGCCGGCCGCCGCTTCGTCCTCCATGCCGCCAATCGGAAGCATGATCTCGAGCCCTGGGATACCAAGGTCTATTTCGGCACCGCGGGCGCGGCGGTGCACATGGTCGATCCCGTGCGGCGGACCTACAGCGAGTCGACGCTCGCCGATCTGTACGACCTCGCGCGTCTGGTCGATCGGCTCGATCACATTCACTTCTTCCAGCGCCCCATAGTGACCCGCGATCTGACCGATCCGCGCGAGCTCGACCTGAACACGGCCTACGCCTGCCTCGCCGGCACCTCGAAGCACATCGGGACGAGCTTTGTGCAGCCCGAGCACGTCGAGGAGGCGGTCGCGATGCTGCACCTGATCGCCGGCGGCGAGGACCGCTGGCGGGTACGACCGTTCCTCAGCATGTCCTGCTGCTTCGTCGTGCCGCCGCTCAAGTTCGCGACCGATGCCTGCCGCTGTCTCGAGGCCGCGGTGCGCGCCGGCATGCCGATCCTGCTGCTGGCGGCGGGGCAGGCGGGCGCAACCAGTCCGGCCGCCCTCGCCGGCGCCGTCGTGCAGGAGGTCGCGGAAGTGCTCGCCGGCCTCGTCTATGTCAACCTGATCGCGCCCGGCCACCCGGCGATCCTCGGCCCCTGGCCGTTCGTCTCGGATCTGCGCACCGGGGCGATGAGCGGCGGCAGCGGCGAGCAGGCCGTGCTCAGCGCCGCCTGCGCCCAGATGGCTCACTTCTACGACCTGCCGGGCGGCCTGCCCGCGGGCATGACCGACGCCAAGCTGCCCGATGCCCAAGCCGGTTACGAGAAGGGGTACACCAATCTGCTCGCCGCCCAGGCCGGCGCCAATCTGATTTACGAGTCGGCCGGCATGCACGCGAGCCTGCTCGGCTGCTGCTTCGAGAGCTTCGTCATCGATAACGACCTGCTGGGTGCCGTCCTGCGCACCGTACGCGGCATCGAGGTGACCGAGGACAGCCTGTCGATGGACGCGATTCGCGAGGTCTGCATCGGCGGCCCCGGTCATTTCCTGGGCCACCGGCAGACTCTCGCGCTGATGCAGGCGGAATACCTCTATCCGGAGGTCGGCTGCCGGCGCAGTCCCAAGGAGTGGCTCGAGCAAGGCTCGGCCGACGTGCTGGACCGCGCGCGGGTTCGCACGAGGGACATCCTCGCCGCGCACTACCCGCGCCACATCGGCCCGGCGGTCGACTCCGAGATCCGCGCCCGCTTTCCGATCCGCCTGCCTGAGCGGCTGATGCGCGCGGGCAATGGGCGCTGGTGAGTGAGCGCGGCAGTGACTCGGGAGGCTAGTATCCCTTGCCTGGCGCGCTATCTGGGGCACCCCCCGAAGAGATCGGTTGGGGTCGCGCCTGCTTCTTGCGCCTCGTCGTCCGCCCGCGCGTGACGTTCGGCACCTGCGCAGCATCGTCCGGCACGACTTTGAGGCTTGGCCCGCGCTCGTCCGGGTTCGGGTCCGCGTCTGCCATGGCAACGTCGTCCTGTACCGCGGCCTCGCGCGGTCCGGTGACATCGCGCGCCAGCGTCGCGGGACGCAGCCCTGCGCCCCACCACGGCGCCGCCGCAAGGGCTCGGCACATGGCAAAATAGAGTTCGGCGTACATGGCCGAACCCAGCATGAAAGCGTGCATCGGGGTCGGAGGAAGCATGGCCACACCAGTGCTTGTTGTGCGCATCGGTGCGGCAGCCTGGCAGGCTTCGGTTAAGGAATTCGTGAGAGCGACCAGAGCCACGTTCGGCCGTGCACGACGGAGTTGGGTTAGCTGCGCATGCGAGCGCCGGCCGGATCGTAGAGGGGCTCGGGCACGACCCTGGCCGGACGGTCGTCGCCCAGGATGATGACCGCGAGCTCGGCTTCGGGGATGGCGAACGGCGGCTCGACATAGGCGAGCGCGATGCTCCGCTGGACCGTGTGGCCAAAGCCGCCCGAGGTGGTGAAGCCGACCACGCGGCCCTCGGCCAGCACCGGCTCGTCGCCATAGGCATCGGCGTCGGCGGCATCCACGACCAGGGTCACCAGACGATGGCTCGGCTCTTCATCCCGCAGCCGAAGTGCCGCCTCGCGCCCGATGAAGTCGCCTTTGTCGAAATCGATGAACCGCTCCATGCCGGCCTGGAAGGGCGTGTAGTCCGGCGTGTATTCGCGCAGCCACGCTCCGAAGCTCTTTTCCAGGCGCAGTGCGTTCAATGCCCGCCCGCCGAAGTGCGCGAGACCAAGCTCCGCTCCGGCCTCGATCAGGGCGTCGTAGACCGCGAGCTCATAGGCGGTATCGACATAGATCTCGAAACCGAGCTCGCCTGTGAACGAGACCCGCGCGACCAGGGCGGGCGCAGAGCCCACCTCCATCGGGCGGATGCTGAAGAAGCGGAAGGCATCGCTCGAGACGTCCTCGCCCGTGACCCGGGTGAGCAAGGCGCGCGCATCCGGGCCGGCGATGGCGAAGCCGATCCGCTCGGCCGCGATCGGCCGCACACTGACGCCCCGCTCGGGCAGCTCATCGAGGAACCAGCGCATGTGGAAGCGCTCCGCCGCGAGCGAGCCGACGACCATGAAGCGCTCGGGCCCTAGCCGCGAGACCGTGAAGTCGCCCATCAGCCGGCCCTTGGGGCTCAGCATCGGCGAGAGGCTCATTCGCCCCTCCTTCGGCAGGCGACCGGCGAGGATGCGGTTGAGCCAGGTCGCAGCACCAGGCCCCTCGATGGCGAACTTGCCATAGCTCGCGATCTCCAGGATGCCGACCCGCTCCCGCACCGCGCGGCACTCGCGCCCGACCGGCGCGTGCGCGTTGGAACGGCGGAAGGTCGGCACCTCAAAGGGCTCGCTCCCGTCGGGCGCGAACCAGAGCGCGTGCTCGAGCCCAAAAGCGGCGCCGAACACGGCGCCTTTCGCTTTAAGGGAGTGGTAGACCGACGTGGTCTTGAGCGGCCTTGCGGCCGGCAGCTCCTCGTTGGGAAAGGTGATCGAAAAGCGCCGGCTGTAATTTTCCCGGACCTTGGCGTTGGTGTAGGTGCGAGTCGCGAAGTCGCCGAAGCGGGCGATGTCCATCGCGAACACGTCGGTGCCGGGATCGCCCTCGACGATCCAGTTCGCAAGCGTGAGACCGACGCCGCCGCTTTGCGAGAAGCCGGCCATGACGCCGCAGGCGAGGTAGAAGTTCCTGAGCCCCGGCATCGGCCCGACCAGCGGATTACCGTCCGGGGCGAAGGTGAAGGGGCCGTTGATCACCCGCTTGATCCCCGCCCGCTCGAGCGCCGGGAAATGGGCGAACGCGAGCTCCAGGCTGGGTGCGATGCGGTCGAGATCGGGCGGCAGCAGCTCGTGGCCGAAGTCGGCCGGCGTGGTGCGCGGCGACCAGGGCCGGCAGGCCTTCTCGTAGGTGCCGAGCAGCAGACCCCTGCCTTCCTGGCGGGTGTAGATTTCGGCCTCGAAATCGATCGCGTGCGGCAGCTCCTCACTGCGCGCGACGATCTCCGGGAGGTCGTCGGTCACCAGGTAGTGATGCTCCATGGCAAGCACGGGCAGCTCGAGGCCGACCAGGCGGCCGACCTCGCGCGCCCACAGCCCGGCAGCGTTGACCACGACCTCGGCCCGAAGGCTGCCCTTGGGCGTCACCAGGAGCCAGCCGCCGTCGGCCTCGGGGTGGAGTTCGACCACCGGCGTGAATCGGTGGATCTCGGCACCTCCCTTCTGGGCCGCCTTGGCGTAGGCGTGGGTGACGCCCGAGGGATCGATGTGGCCCTCGTAGGGATCAAACAGCGCACCCAGGAAATGCCTGGTCTCGATCAGCGGGTGACGCCGCTTCGCCTCCTCGATCGAGACGAACTCGCTCTCCAGGCCGAGGAGCCGCCCCCTGGCGTGCGCGGTCTTGAGGAAGTCGAGCCGCTCGGGTGTGCCGGCCAGCATCAGGCCGCCGGTCAGATGAATGCCGCAGGACTGGCCCGAGATCGCCTCGATCTCCTGATACAGTCGGATGGTGTAGTCCTGGAGCTTGGCGACGTTCGGATCGCTGTTCAGGGTGTGCATGCCGCCCGCGGCGTGCCAGGTCGAGCCCGAGGTCAGCTCGTCGCGCTCCAGGAGCACGACCTCCCGCCAGCCGAGCTTGGTCAGATGGTAGAGAACGCTGCAACCGACCACGCCGCCGCCGATCACGGCCACCCGGACATGCGATTTCATCCGCCTCCAGCCTCCCGTAGTGCGCCTTGTTCCTGCTTATAGCGCGCTCGCGCGGTGCCGACAGCCTTGTCCGCGACCCGCAGCTGCGTCGATTCGACGAAGCGGAGCCGATCCGGGAGGAGAGCAGATGAGGCAAGTCGCGGAGCGCTGGCCGAAGGCTGCCAGGTCGCGCTAATCAGAAGACAGTCTGGGGAGGGCAGCGATGAAGACGCAGGCGCGGGTGGTGGTGATCGGCGGCGGGATCGTGGGCTGCAGCGTCCTCTGCCATCTGACCCGCATGGGCTGGAGCGACGTCGTGCTGGTCGAGCGGGGCGAGCTGACCGCGGGCTCGACCTGGCACGCCGCCGGCAACTGCCCGAACTTCTCGACCTCCTGGAACATCATGAAGCTGCAAAGCTACAGCAACCGGCTGTACCGCGAGCTGCCGGCCGAGGTCGACTATCCGATCGGTCATCGGGCAAGCGGCAGCATCCGCGTCGCCCACACGGCAGAGCGCATGGAGGAGTTTCGCCACGTCGCCGAGATGGCGGCGGCGCAAGGTCTCGCCTTCGAGATCCTGAGCCCCGCCGAGATTAAGGAGCGCCATCCATTCCTCGAGACCCACGACATCCTGGGCGGGCTCTGGGACCCGGACGACGGCGACATCGATCCTTCTCAGGTGACCCAGGCGCTGGCCAAGGGTGCCCGCGCCGCGGGCGCCGAGATCTATCGGCAGAACCCGGTCCAAGGGATCGCGCGGACCGCCTCGGGCGAATGGCGGATCGAGACCAGGGATGGCCCGATCACCGCCGAGATCGTGGTCAACGCCGCAGGGTATCGGGCACGCGAGATCGGTCGCATAGTCGGGCTCGATCTGCCGGTGGTCTCGGTGCAGCACCAGTATCTGGTGACCGAGGCGATCGCCGAGATCGAGGCCCACGGCCGCCCGCTGCCGATCGTGCGCGACCCCGATGTCTCGTGGTATCTCCGTCAGGAGCGCGCGGGGCTCCTGCTCGGGCCTTACGAGTGGGACTGCAAGCTTGCCTGGGATGGCGCCGAGGCGCCCGCGGGCTTCGGCATGGAGCTGTTCGAGGACGACCTCGACCGGCTCGAGCGTTACATCGAGGACGCCATGGCGCGGGTGCCGATCTTCGCCCGCGCGGGCGTCACCCGGGTGATCAACGGTCCGATCCCCTACACCCCGGACGGCAATCCCCTGATCGGCCCGGCCTATGGGCTCGATAACTTCTACCTAGCCTGTGCCTTCAGCTTCGGCATCGTCCAAGCGGGCGGCGCCGGCAAAGCAGCGGCCGAATGGATCATCGAAGGCGAGCCGGAATGGGACCTCTGGGGTCTCGATCCGCGCCGCTTCACCGATTACGCCAACCAAGCCTACGTGCGCGTGAAGGCGAAGGAGCTCTATCAGCGCGAATACGCGATCGCCTTTCCGTTGGAGGAGCGCCCGGCGGGCCGGCCGGCCAAGACCTCGCCGCTCTATGACACGCTCGCGGCCAAAGGGGCGATGTTCGGCGCCCGCGGCGGTTGGGAACGGGCCACCTGGTTCGTGCCGGAGGGCGAGGCGGCGGAGCGGCGCCTGAGCTTCCACCGTACCAACTGGTTCGCAGCGGTCGGCGAGGAATGCCGGGCAGTGCGCGAGCGGGTCGGCGTCCTCGATCTGGGCGGCTTCGCGAAGTTCGAGGTGAGCGGCGAAGGTGCGGCTGCCTATCTCGACCGGCTGATCTGCGGCCGCCTGCCTCGGGTCGGCCGGATCAGTCTCGCTTACATGTGCACACCCAGGGGTGGTCTCCTGTCCGAGTTCACGATCACCCGCCTGGCCGAAGATCGCTTCTACCTGCTGAGTGCGGCGACCGCGGAGTGGCATGATCAGCAATGGCTGCTCCGCCATCGGCAGCCGAACGAGAGCGTCAGGGTCCGCAACGTCACCGCCCGCTATGGCACGCTCGTGCTTGCGGGGCCACGTTCGCGCGAGGTGCTCGGCCAGATCACCGAGACTGATCTCTCGAATGAGGCCTTTCCCTGGCTCTCGGCGCGCTGGATCGAGATCGGCTTCGCGCGGCTGCTCGCGCTCCGCATCAACTATGTCGGCGAGCTCGGCTGGGAGTTGCACGTTCCGGTCGAGTACCAGCTGCCGGTCTACCAGGCGGTCATGGCGGCCGGCGCCGAGTTCGGGATCCGCGACTTCGGCATGTACGCCATGGACAGCCTCCGGCTCGAAAAGTGCTATCGGTCCTGGAAGGTCGACCTCACCCACGAGTTCACCCCGCTCGAGGCCGCGCTCGATCGCTTCGTCGCCCTGGACAAGCCGGATTTCATCGGCCGCGACGCCCTGCTGCGCCAGAAGGATGAGGGGCTTCGACAGCGCCTCGTGCCGCTGATCGTCGAGAGCGACGTCGATGCGCCGTTCTGCTCGAGCGTGTTCCTGGGCGAGGAGCGGGTCGGCCTGGTCGGCTCTGCCGGCTACGGCTATGCGCTGCAACAGAGCATCGCGCTCGCCTACTTGCGCGCGGACTTGGCCGTCGCCGACACAGCGCTCGAGGTCGGCATTCTTGGCGAGCGCCGCCCCGCCACGGTCGCGACCGAGCCGCTCTACGATCCGCAGAACCAGCGCCTTCGCGGCTAGCATGATCGACCTTGACGTCGGCCGGCGAATTCCCACTCTCTGTCCTCGAGCGGCAATGGCAATACGAGCATCGATGTCGTGACCGACGCGCGCCATCGCGGGCCCCGCTGGTTGCAGCGGGCGGTCGACTATGGCCCGCTTGCCGTCTTCTTCCTGACTTACGTCGTCGCTGGTCTCATGGCCGCGACCGCGGCGATCATCGCGACGAGCCTGATTGCACTCGTACTCGCCTGGACTGTGCAACGCCGGGTGCCGTTCGTGCCGCTGATCAGCGCGGCCGTGGTCGCGGTCTTTGGCGGTCTCACCCTCTGGTTCCAGGATGAGACCTTCATCAAGATGAAGCCGACCATCGTGCAGGCGCTGTTCGCGGCGATCCTGCTTGGCGGGCTCGCGTTCCGACGACCGCTCCTGAAGCCGTTGCTCGGTCGGATGATGCCGCCGATGGCCGACGCCGCCTGGCGTCAGTTTACGTTCCGCTACGCCCTCTTCTTCATCGCCATGGCGGCCCTCAACGAGGTCGTCTGGCGCACCCAGTCGACCGACGTCTGGGTGACCTTCAAGGTGTTCGGGCTCACGGTGCTCACTCTGCTGTTCATCCTCGCCCAGATGCCGTTCATCGTGCGCGAGAGCCGCCTCGCTCAGGCCGCCGTCGGCAAGCGGACCGCGCCCGGCGACTGACGGAAGTCAGGCATTCGCGCGGGCGAGCACCGCGTGCAGGAGTACATTGGCGCCATCGGCGCAGGCTTCAGGGGACGCGTACTCCACCTCGGCGTGGCTGATGCCGTCCTTGCACGGCACGAAGATCATGGCTGTGGGTACCACGCGCGCCATGTAGACCGCGTCGTGGCCGGCGCCGCTCACCATCTCGCGCGCGGGCAGACCGAGCTGCCTGGTCGCCTGCCGCACGGCGTCGATGCAGGCCGGATCGAAGGCGACCGGCGGCGAATACCAGATCTCGTCGAGATGGAAGTCGATCCGTCCGCCGTGGCGGCTCCGCGCCTGCTCGAACACGTCGCGCAGGGCGTGGTCCATGGAGTCCATGGTGTCGCCGTCGGGATGGCGGAGATCGACCGTGAAGCGCACCCGGCCGGGCACCGTGTTGCGTGAGCCCGGATAGGCCTGGAACTCGCCGACCGTCGCCCGGCCGTCCGGGGCGTTGGCGTGGGCGATCTGGTAGATGTCCTCCAGCATGGCCGCCGCGGCACGCAGCGCGTCCCGCCGCACTTCCATGGGCGCCGGCCCGGCGTGAGTCTCGGCGCCGAGCACCTCGCAGTCGTACCAGCGCGCCCCCTGGCCGCCGGTCACGATTCCGATCCGCTGCCCCTCGGCCTCGAGGATCGGTCCCTGCTCGATGTGCAGCTCGAACAGGGCGCCGATCGGTCGGCCGCCGACCGGCCGATCCCCGGCATAGCCGATCCTCTGCAGCTCCTGGCCGATCGTCGTGCCGGCATGATCCTTGCGCGAGAGGCCGTAGTCGAGGTCGAAGACGCCGGCGAACACGCCCGAGGCGATCATCGCCGGCGGAAAGCGGCAGCCCTCCTCGTTGGTCCAGTTGACCACCTCGAGCGGTGCGCGGGTCCCGATGCCCCGGTCGTTCAGCGTGCGGATCACTTCGAGCGCGCCGAGCACGCCGAGCGCGCCGTCGAATTTGCCGCCGGTCGGCTGGCTGTCGAGATGGCTGCCGAGCAGCACCGGCGGGCGACTCTCGTCGGCGCCTTCGCGGCGGGCGAACATCGAGCCCATCCGATCGACGCTAACCGAGAGCGCGGCCTCGTCACACCATCGACGGAACAGATTGCGACCCTTGCGGTCCTCGTCGGTCAGCGTCTGACGATTGACGCCACCGTTCGGCGTCGCGCCGATTTCGGCCATGGTCATCAGGCTCTGCCAGAGCCGCTCGCCGTTCACCCGCAGTTCAGCCATCTCGCCCTCCCATTGCTGGTCGGGAGACAACCGCATCGGCCCGCCGCCGACAAGGGTGATGACGGCCCCGCGTCGGCGGGCTAAGAGGGCGCGATGTCGCGACCCAGTCTCGGGAGCCAGCCCATGCCGATCTTGCCTGAATTCGAGGATCCCATGGCACGACCGCGCTACACCGGGCTCGCCACCTTCATGCGGACGCCCTATCGCGAGGACTTCGATGGCGTCGACATCGGCCTGATCGGGGTGCCATTCGATGGCGGCGTCACCAACCGCACCGGCACGCGCCATGGACCACGCGAGATCCGCAATCAATCCTCGCTGATGCGCAAGATCAATCAGGCGAGCGGGATAGCGCCGTACGATCTTTGCCGGATCGCCGATCTCGGTGATGCCTGGGTGCAACAGCCGTTTCACCTCGAGAGCTCGCTCGACGAGATCGCCGAGTTCTATCAAAGAGTGCACGCTGCCCGGATCGTGCCGCTTTCGGCCGGCGGCGATCATGCGATCTCGCTGCCGATCCTGCGCGCGATTGCCTCCGAGCGGCCGGTCGGCATGGTTCACTTCGACGCCCATTGCGACACCGGCTCCAACTATCTCGGCTCCAACTACCATCACGGCGCGCCGTTCGCCCGTGCGGTCGAGGAGGGCCTGCTGGATCCCCGGCGCACCGTGCAGATCGGTATCCGCGGCGGCATCAACGACCGCGATGTCTGGAAGTTCAGCCACGACACAGGCATGCGCGTGATCTACATGCACGAGTTTTGCGAGATGGGACCGAAGGGCGCGATCGCGGAGGCGAGGCGGGTCGTAGGCGACGGTCCGACCTACGTCAGCTTCGACATCGACAGCCTCGATCCCGCTTATGCGCCCGGCACCGGCACGCCCGAGGTCGGGGGCTTCACGACCCTCGAAGCGCAACTGATGATCCGCGGGCTCCACGGTCTCGATCTGATCGGGGCGGACGTCGTGGAGGTCTCGCCGCCGTTCGACCCCTCCGGTCTCACCGCGCTGACCGGGGCGAGCATGATGTTCGAGCTGCTCTGCGTCCTTGCCGATGCCCACGCGGCGCGACGCTGATGGCAGGAGCGGGCGTCGACAAGGCTTCGCACCGCGTGCGGTCGAAAGGGCCCCGCTGGCCGGCGCAACGCCTAGCGCGGATTCGTAGGAAGCCCGCAGCCCGCTGGGCAGCGATCTCGCAGATCGCCGGCCGCATCCGGCATGTCCTCGTGCGTGTTCTGCTCGTCGCGCTGCTGGCGCCGCTCGCGCTCCTGCTGGTTTACCGCTTCGTGCCGCCGCCCATCACGCCGCTTATGGTGATCCGGCTGGCCGAAGGCCAGGGCCTGCGCCGGAACTGGGTGCCACTCGAGCAGATCGCGCCGGCAATGCGCGACTCCGTGGTCGCCTCGGAGGACAACCTGTTCTGCGAGCACTGGGGGTTCGACTGGCCGGAGTTGCAGGGCGAGATCGAAGCCTATCTCGGCGGCGCGCGGGCGCGCGGCGCCAGCACGATCACCATGCAGACCGCCAAGAACCTGTTCCTCTGGCCCGACCGCAGCCTGCTGCGCAAAGCGTTCGAGGCCTGGCTGACGCCGCAGATCGAGCTGCTGTGGCCCAAGTGGCGGATCATCGAGATCTATCTCAACATCGTCGAATTCGGACCGGGCGTGTATGGCGCCGATGCCGCCTCCCGCAAGTACTTTGGCAAGCCCGCGACCGATCTCGGCCCGCGCGAGGCGGCGCTGCTCGCGGCCGTGCTGCCCAACCCGCTCGAGTGGTCACCCGCCCGGCCGACCAACTATCTGCGCGAGCGTGCCAGCACGATCCGAAAGCGGGTCGAACAGCTCGGGCCGATGCTTGACTGCGTGCACGGCAGCTGAACGATTGGCGCCCGCCTGCGGCTTGTGGCACTCTGCCGCCATGAGCCAGGACGACCCGCAGAGCGCGATCGGCGCCTTCCTCGATCGTGCCCACGCCGAGCAGACCACGTTTCTCGCCGAGCTGGTCAAAGTGCCCTCGGACAATCCGCCTGGCGATTGCGCCCGCCACGGTGCGCGGGCGGCGGAGCTGCTCGAGCGGCTCGGCTTCGTTGTCGAGCGTCACTCCGTGCCGGACGCGCTGGTGCGCGCCAGCGGCATGATCAGCGTCACGAACCTGATCGTTCGCGAGCGCTTCGGCGCCGGGCCCGTCGTTGCTTTGAACGCCCATGGCGACGTCGTGCCGCCGGGCGAGGGCTGGACCGCCGACCCCTACGGCGCCGACATCAAGGACGACTGGATGTACGGCCGCGGCGTCGCGGTCTCGAAGAGCGACTTCGCGACCTACGCCTATGCCCTGCTGGCGCTGAAGTCCACAGGGCTGCCGCTCGCCGGGACGATCGAGCTGCACCTCACCTACGACGAGGAGGCGGGCGGCGCACTCGGCCCAAAGTGGCTGCTCGACCAGGGCCTGACCAGGCCGGATTTCGCGATCAGCGCGGGGTTCTCCTACGGCATCGTCACCGCCCACAACGGCTGCCTGCATCTCGAGGTCGAGGTGAGGGGTAGGTCGGCCCATGCGGCGCGCCCCGAGACCGGTCACGATGCGCTCGAGGCCGCGACCCGGGTGCTCGCCACGCTCTACGAGCACCGCAAGGGCCTCGGCGCGGTTCGCTCCGCCGTCGAGGGCATCGTCTCGCCCACCCTGGTCGTGGGCCTGATCAGGGGCGGCATCAACACCAACGTCGTGCCAGATGCGGTGACCCTTCGCCTCGATCGGCGCATGATCCCGGAGGAAGACAGCGAGGAGGTCGAGCAGCGGTTGCGCGAGCTCATCCTGGAGAGCGTTGCCGGCTTGCCCGGGATTACCTGTCGGGTACGCCGGGTGATGCTGGCGGAAGCACTCAAGCCCTCGGCCGGTCTCGAGCGTCTGGTGGAGCCGTTGCGGCGGCATGCCGAGGCGGTCATGGGCGAGCCGATCGCGACCTACGGTGTGCCGCTCTATACCGACGCGCGGCACTACTCGGCCGCGGGCGTCCCGACCGTGCTCTACGGCGCCGGACCTCGAACGCTTACCGAGGCGAACGCCCATGCCGCTGACGAGCGCCTGCCGCTTACCGACCTGCGCAAGGCGACCGAAGTGGTCGCATTGACGCTCCTCGATCTGCTCACGAAGCGGTGATCGTGAGAGAGCCGGCTCTGCGCGCCGCGAAGCTCGATGACCGGACCTTCCGGCAGATCGTTCGCCACACGCCGCTGGTCTCGATCGACCTGATCGTGCTCGATGACCGCGGTCGGGCGTTGCTCGGTCTGCGCGCCAAGGAGCCGGCACGCGGCTTCTGGTTCGTCTGCGGCGGCCGGATCCGTAAGGCGGAGCCGATCATCGAGGCCTTCGACCGGATCGCGACCGATGAGCTCGGCTGGGCCCTCGACTTTTCCGAGGCCAGGTCGCGCGGCGTGTACGAGCATCTCTACCCGACCAACCGCTTCGAGGAGCCGGGATACGGGACCCACTACGTGGTGCTCGCCTATGAGATCAGCCAGGCAAACGGGGTCGACCCGCGACCCGATCACCAGCACAGTGAGCTGAAGTGGTGGTCCGTGCCCGACCTCCTCGCCTCGCCGGTCGTCCATCCCTACACCAAGGCCTATTTCCGGTGATGACGCGCGCGCCGCATCGGGGCATCATCGGTGGGCTTCAGGCCCGCTGACGGCCAGGCTTCTCGCCAGCAAGGGGAGGCTGCGATGCGCCTCGACGATCTCCTGAGCGCTCCGGTCGAGCCGACCACCAAGGGCTGGCCGGCGCTTGCTGGCGCCCTTCCGCTCGGCGAGATCGGCCGGCAGGGTTGGAATCTGCTGCGCCAGGACCTGCCGCTGCCCGTGGCTGTGCTCAAGCGCACGGCGCTCGGCCACAACAGCCGCTGGATGCGGCGCTTTCTCGAGCATTTCGACGTCCGCCTCTGCCCGCACGGCAAGACGACCATGGCACCGCAGTTGTTCGCGAGGCAACTCGCCGACGGCGCCTGGGGCATCACGGTTGCGACCGTGCAGCAGCTCATGGTCTGCCGCCGGTTCGATGTGCCGCGGGTGTTGATGGCGAACCAGCTGATCGGCCGCCAGGCGATCCGCGAGGTGATTGCGGCGCTGGAGGCGGATCCGTCCTTCGAGTTCCTGTGTGTGGTCGATTCCATGGCGGGCGTATCGGCGCTTCGGCGCGAGCTTGCCGACCATCCGCTCGGCCGTCCGTTCGAGGTCCTCCTCGAGGGGGGCGTCGCCGGCGGGCGGACCGGTTGTCGAAGCCCGCACGAGGCGCTTGCCGTCGCGCGCGCCGTGGCCTCGGCGCCGGAGCTGGCGCTGGTCGGCATCGAGGGTTTCGAGGACGTGATGGGCGGCTCAGTCGCCGAGGCGGAGCCCAGGATCGAGGCGTTCCTCGGCTACCTGGTCGACCTCGCCCGCGCCTGTGCCGAGCAAAAGCTGTTCGCCCCCGGGCCGGTCATCCTGAGCGCGGGCGGCTCGAAGTACTTCGATCGGGTGACCAGCGCCTTTCGCAGCGCCGATCTCGGGCGCACCGTCGAGATCGTGCTGCGGAGCGGATGCTATCTGAGCCACGATTCGAAGATTTACACCGATGCCTTCGCGCGCCTTGGCGAGCGGACGCCGGAGGTGCAGCAGCTGGGCGAGGGTCTGAAGCCCGCGCTCGAGCTCTGGGCGGCCGTCCAGTCGACGCCCGAGCCCGGGCTCGCGATCGCGACCATGGGCAAGCGAGACGTCTCCCACGACGTCGATCTACCGCTGCCCCGCCAGTGGTGCCGGCCGAGCCTGCAGACCCAACCGCAAAACCTCGGCCCCGGCTTCGAGGTGATCGCCCTCTATGACCAGCACGCCTGCCTGCGCGTGCCGCCCGACAGCCCGCTCCGTGTCGGCGATCTGGTGAGCTTCGGCATCTCGCACCCCTGCACGACCTTCGACAAGTGGCGGCTGCTCTACGTGGTCGACGACGACTACACGGTGACCGAGGCGATCCGGACCTTCTTCTGAGTGCTCAGCCACCAAGCCAGGCGGCGCCGCGCAGGCCGCTCTCAGGGCCGAAGCGCGCGGCCACCAGGCGCGTTTTCGGCTCCGGCGCCACGACCAGAGGAGGCCAGAGGCGCGGCACCTCGGCGTAGAGGCTCGGAATCGACGACAGGCCGCCGCCGAGCACGATCACGTCGGGGTCGAGGAGATTGATCACACTAGCCAGCGCCACCGCGAGACGGCGCCGATAGCGGGCCAGGGCGGCTGCGGCGTCGGCATCGCGCTCCTCGGCGAGGCGCGCGATCTCGGGGGCTTCGGCAGGTCGTCCGGCGATCGAGGCGTAGTCTCGCGCGAGCGCGGCGCCGT
>JBKPDM010000185.1:0-7472 GCA_046727895.1 Pseudomonadota bacterium
AAAGTCCGACAGATACAAGATCCGCACCGGGCACTGGGCGGCCAGGGCGCGCTCGACCACCTTGCGGCATGCCTCGATGCCCTGCTCGCCTTTGCACGGGATGAGATTGACCTTGCGACGCTCGCAGATTGGGATGAGCACGTCGTCCAGGTCGCCGGCCTTCTCGACCCACAGCTCGACCATGACCGGGATCGAGCGTGCCGGCTCGGAGAGATAGAGGGCCGGCGTGTAAGGAAACCCAGGGAACTCCGGCACAGTCATGGCGATCGTGCCACCCTGACCTGTCCATATCCTCGCCGTGGTCCGCGAATCGGGTTGCTCATGAAACAGCAGGGGCTCGGGGTTACGCCGGTCGATCAGCGCATCGGGGTCGACCAGCCCGAGGTAGCGGGCGTGCTTTGAGGCCTGGCTCAGGCGAGCCCAGCACTCCTCGGTGTTCTCGTACGGCCGTCCGTCGAGCGTGCGCACGCTGCGATGCGGCTGGGCCTGCACGACGTAGTGGACGCGGCGGATGTGGCGCGCGGTGCCAACCCCATAGCGCTGCCACAGGTCGGCGAACCAGTCGGCGCCGGCGCGGTTGGACGGCAGGCCGGCATAGAAGGGATCATTGCAGGCAGCGAGTGCAATCAAAGTTGCGACCGGGCGGCAGAGCTCCTTTGACAGGCGCTTCAGGTCTGCATAGTCCGGACAGCCAGCGCTCATGGCGCCGCCTCTCCGAGCAGTCCGGCGAGGGTGTCGACGATCGCCGCCATGGCGGCCAACTCGTCCGCGGCCTTCGCCCGGCTCATGCGCCGGCACGCGATCCTGGTCGGGTAGACTCGTTTCCTCAGCGCCAGCTCGCGCTCGGCGGCCCGCAGCTGGCGGCGCAGGCTGACGTGGGCGGGCAGATCGAGGGGCAGGTCTTGCGCAGCAAACGTCGGTGCGCTATGGCTGCCGTCTGTCTCCCTGATGATGCTGCTGAGCTGTGCCGCCCCGGTTCCCAGCCGGGCGCGGCCGCTCATGGCGGGCCTCCAGCGCTCAGAGGACAATCTTCCTTCTTTGGTTTCGGTAGCGGCGTGCGCTGGCGTGTCGAGAGCCAGTTGTCCAACTCATCCTCATAATAGCCGGTCAGCCCAGGTGTGATCTGAACGACCCGTGGCCAAGTCGGGTCGTCGCGGCGCAGGCGGAACTCGGTCGTTTTGGAAATGCCTGCCCGAGCCCGGGCTGGCTTACGTCGGATAATGCGCCTCGTGGCGGCCATTGGCTTGACCCCGTCCGCGTGGTTGCTTCCGGGGCCAACCGCTACTCAAATGATACCGCCCTTGGCTAATGCCGAAATCCGGTTTCCGTATTAAAGGAAATCAGGGCCTGGTGTTCTTAGCCTTTGCCTGTTGGTACTCCGGCCCGATGATTCCCTCGATCGACTTGAGCTGATAGTCTGGGAACTGCGCGAGGAGCACACGAGCGGCGGCTCGACGGCCGCCGTGGGCATAGGAGACCTGGTCTTCGTCAACCATGCGTCTGAAGCCCCTGACGATCTCCTCCCATTGAGCGCGACCGTCCGGTTTGCGGCCACGCCGCTCAGGCGTGCTCGCAGGGTCGGCTGGCCCAAATGCGGCGAGCAGGTCGCCAAGGTGAACCTCGACTATCCGGTTCAACTCTCCGAGGCTCTCGGGCGACTCCCGCCAGCGGCGGGCGGGGATCAGAGGATGGCCATCCCGCAGGCGGTAGCGAGCCCTGACGAAGTCGGCAGCGAAAGCATCGACCAGGTATTCGAGCGAGGTTCCGGTACGCTCGAGCGCCTCCAGGACGCTGATCCATTCCATGCACACGCCCTCCGACGGCGTGCTCCGAAGATGACTGGCGCGGCAAGCCGGTCGGAGGCCGGCGGTTCGGGCAGCTGCTCCCTAGCCGCGCCAGATGTGTCTTTAGCTGGAGCCGATTCGCTTTGCGAGCTCTCCGGCGAGCGGCACCACCTTGCGCTCGACGCCCCCGATGATCCGCTCGAGCAGGTCGCTCTCCCAGAGCAGGAGCGCAGCCCGGACTTCGGGCTCGGCCCGATAGGTGTTGTAGGTCCGCTCGATCTTCCGGCCGACGACGTGGCCCAGCACCCGCTCGGCAATGTCCGGCCGGACGCCAAGCCGGTCGAGGTTGGAGCGGACCACCCGGCGCAGATCGTGCAGCTGCCAGCCCGACGTGCCGGACAGCCGATGCATCGTGCGCAAGGCCCGACTGAATCCTGCGACCGGTCGGTCCGAGTGCACCCGACCGGGGAAGATCAGCGGCGAGCCATCGATGCGCGGGACCGTCTCCAGGATCGCGATTGCCGCCAGCGTGAGCGGCCGGACGATCTCCTCGGCGGTCTTGCTCCGGCCGGACGGCAGCCGCCAGAGCTGGCGGTCGAGGTCGACCTCGTCCCAGGTCGCCGCGGCCCACTCGGAGCGGCGCGCGCCGCTCAGCAACAGCAGCCGGCCGAGCGTGCCGAAGGGCCAGCCCATGGCCTCGAAGGCCGGCCAGATCGCCCGGAGCTCGTCTTCGCTCAGGGTGCGCTCGCGCGCCCTCTCCCGGTGCGGCAGGCCGACCCCGGCGGCGACGTTGACGTCCAGGAGCGAGCGCTTGACGCACCAGCTCAGAAATGCCTTGAGCACCTGCAGCGTCCGGTTGGCCGACGTCGGCGCCCGGTCGTGGATGCCGTCGATCAGCCGGACCACATCAGCCTTGGTAATCGAGGCGAGCGGGCGCGCCCCCCAGGCGCTCACGACGTCACGCCGCAGGCGCTGCTCGGTCCAGTGGGCCGTCCTCAGGTTCCGGCGCAGATGACGCTCGGCGTACTCCTCGACGATGCTGGCAACGGTCCCCTGCTGGCGCGATCGCTTCGCCTCGGCCGGATCGACGCCCGCACGCGCCTGGTCGACCAGCTTCCTTGCCCGGCCGCGCGCCTCGGCGAGGCTCATGATCGAGGCCGGCCCCAGCGTCACCCGCCGCTGCTGACCGCCGACGCGATAGCGTACGACGAAGCTCTTGACCCCGGTCTCGCCGACCCGGAGCGCGAAGCCCGGAACGCCGCCCGGGCCGTCCGGGAGCTCGTAGCGGCGGCCGCGCGGGCGGGCCTTGTCGACGCCGAGCTGAGTGAGGAGCCGTGCCATACACCGGACCTCCGAGGGTCACACCAGGGTCACAAATCACCATGGTCAAGGGTGAAACGCGTTGAACCCGGATGGTACACCAAATGCCTGAGATGGCAAGCAAAATCGGCGCGAGCGCGGCACGGCCTGAACCGCGCAGAACCCCGTCGGCAGGTGGAAGTTGATCACGGCACCGCCGACCGCGATGCAGAGCACGAACAGCGAGACGAAGAACTGCACCAGCGAAGAGGACGTCAGCATGCGCTCGGCGCGGTCGGTCTGGCGCAGGATATCTTCATACTCGGCGATGTGCCGGTCGATGATCTGGGTGCGCTCGATCAGACGCGTCACCTTGCCCTCGACCAGGGTGAGCAGCTGGATCGCGCGCCGCCAGTACGGCATCATCCGCTTGAGGTGCTCGTGGCGTGCACGCGTTGCGGTCCGGAAGTCGGCGCGGGCCTGATCCTGGGCCTTGATCAGCGAGCTGTGCACCGCCTCGAGGATTTGGCCGACCATCGGGTCGCTCTGCGGCGCGTCGATCTCGGCGACCGCCTTGACCGCGTTGACCCAGCCGGGCGGCGCCGGCGGCACCTCCTTGGACGCCTCGTGGTCCTCCTCGAGGTGAGTCGCCTCTTCGGCCAGCCGGCGATTGAGGGTCGGGCATTCGGCGAGATCCCGGCGCACGGCGGCATCGATCCGCTCGAACTCACGCTCGATGATCCGCTCCTTGGCCTCGCGCCCCGCGGCCAGCAGGACCTCGCGATTGCGGGCCTGCAGCCTCTGTTCGGCGAGCAGCATGGAACGTGCGGTGAGGCGGAGCGCCCGGTGCAGGGCGCGCGCCAGCGACAGGATCGCGCGGTGCGCCGGCAGCCTGGCGAAATACATGGCCACCGCCAGGACCAGGAACCAGAGCAGCCAGGCGGCAGGCGAGTTCAGGAAGTACAGATCCGAAAATGGCATGACAGCCTCGCTTCGCTGTTGGCGGCGCCACGCGTCCCGAGAGGCGCAGGCTGAGCTTGCTGCCACCTTTTGCCCGAGGACCAGTATCAGAACTGTTAAAGCCAGAATTTAGCGAGAATTGGCAGCAATAATTCTACAGCATCTGCTAAGTAGCTGCTGCCGTCGAGCGCAAGTCCAAAATGGAAGACTGTCGACCTTGACGTTATTTGGCCTGCCCACCAAAATCATGCCGGCGATGCTTGTACTGGAGCGCGATCATGGTCGACTTGAATGGGCGCATGAGGCCCAGGACCAGGACGACGGTCAGCGGCAGCCAGAGGAGGAGGTGGAGCCAGACCGGTGGGGAGTACTCGACCTCGGTCACCAGGGCGAGGCCGACGACGATCGCGCCGACGATCAGAATGATGAAGGCGACCGGCCCGTCGCCGCTGTCCTGCCCCTCGAAATCCGCTCCGCAGACGGGGCAGGTCCGTCGGACCGAGAGAAAACCCTCGAACAGCGGCCCGCGGCCGCAGGCCGGGCAGCGACAGCGCAGCCCCGCGCCGAGCGCCGAGGGTGCTGGCGCGCTGGTCGGGACGTCGGTTCGCGCCCCCGTCATTCAGGAGCCGTCCTCAGTGGCCGCTCAGGGCGAGGTAGCCGCCCCACCAATAGACCCAGGTGAACAGGAACAGCCAGACCACGTCGACGAAATGCCAGTACCAGGCGGCCGCCTCGAGGCCGACGTGCTTGTCCGGACGGAAGTGCAGGTAATAGGCGCGCATCGTGCACACGATCAGGAAGGTCGTGCCGATCATGACGTGAAAGCCGTGGAACCCGGTCGCCATGTAGAAGGTCGAGCCGAAGATGCCGCTGTGGATAGAGAACCCCTCGGGGCCATAGATTGTGTGCAGGTACTCGTAGGCCTGAAAGCTCGTGAACAGCACGCCCAGCAGGACGGTCAGCGCCAGCGCCTTGGTTGCGGTCTGGTTGTCGCCCTCGCGTACGCAGTGATGCGCCCAGGTGACCGTGCAGCCCGAGAGCAGCAGGATCATCGTGTTCAGGAACGGAATGTCCCAGGTCTCGACCGGATGGGTGCCCTGGGGCAGCCAGGTGTAGCCCTCGACGGTCACCGGGTGATTGAGGGCGCCCCAGAAATAGGCCCAGAAAAAGGCGAAGAAGAACAGCACCTCCGAAGTGATGAACAGGGCCATGCCGATCCTGAGGCCCTTCGAGACCACGTCGGTGTGGTAGCCGGTGCGCCCCTCGCGGATCACGTCCCGCCACCAGTGGACCAGCGTGTAGGCGAAGCCGAGCACCGCGAGCAGCATCACCCAGGGCCCGCCAGACACCTCGTGCATGTACATCAGGAGGCCGATCACCAGGATCAGCGCCGAGATGCTGCCGTAGATCGGCCACGGGCTGGGGTCGACCAGATGATACGGGTGGTGGACCTCGTGGTGCCCGTGATGGGCGTGGGCCCCGGCTTCAGCCTGCGTCGCCATCCGGCACTCTCCTCACAGCTCCTTTGCGGCTCGCGATCATTCGAGTGGCCCGCGGGTTCGACTCAGGACGCCGGCTTGGCGTTGCGCCCGGATTCGACCATGGCCTTAGTCTCGTCCTCGAGCATGAAGAAGGTATAGGATAAAGTGATGGTGCGCACGTCCCGCGTGTTCGGATCGCGCAGGATCTCGGGATCGACGAAGAACGACACCGGCATCTCGACCTCCTCGCCCGGCTGCAGGACCTGCTCGTTGAAGCAAAAGCAGGCGATCTTGTCGAAGTAGAGCCCCGCCTTGTCGGGCGTCACGTTGTAGACCGCCTGGCCGACGATCGGATGATCAGCGCGGTTCTTGGCCCGGAACAGCGCCAGGTGCTGCTCGCCGATGCGCACCTCGACCTCGCGCTGCTCGGGCTGGAACGACCAAGGCAGCTTGGGATCGACGTCGGCGTTGAAGCGAATCTTGATCGTCTGCTCGAGCGCGGCCTTCGGCAGAGCTTCGGCGACCTGGGTCGTGCCGCCATAGCCGCTCACCCGGCAGAACAGTCGATAGAGCGGCACTGAGGCCGCGGTCAGACCGAGCATCAGGGCGATTACGCCGAGCGCCAGGAGCGCTGTCGTGACCTTGGCGCGCTTCGCTCCGCTCATGTCGCGTGGCCCACGAACTTGACAATCGTGATCAGGTAGAACAGCGCCGCGAGCGCCGCCAGGATCAGGGCGATCGCGAGGTTCTTGTTGCGCCGCCGTCGGTCGACCTCTCTTGCCCTCACCAGGTGATCCCCCCGAGGACGCCAGCGGCACCGGCGAAGCCGAGCGCCTTGTCGACCACCAGCGCCCCGAACAGCCCGAACAGATAGACGATCGAATAGCGGAAGGTCCGGCTCGCGGTGCGCGGGCTGCGATCGCGCCAGAGCCGTACCGCGTAGGCCAGAAACCCGGCGCTGAGGCCGAAGGCCGCGAGGCCATAGAAGTCGCCGGCGAAGCGAAACCACCACGGCAAGAGGCTCACCGGCAGCAGCATCGCGGTATAGCCCAGAATGTGCTGGCGGGTCTTCTCGAGGCCCGCGACCACCGGCAGCATCGGTACGCCGGCGCGCGCATAGTCCTGGCAGCGATACAGCGCCAGCGCCCAGAAATGGGGCGGCGTCCACATGAAGATGATCAGAAACAAGGTGATCGGCGCGAGACTGACATCGCCGGTCACGGCCGCCCAGCCGACCATCGGCGGAAAGGCGCCCGCCGCACCCCCGATCACGATGTTCTGTGGCGTCCGCCGCTTCAGCCAGACGGTGTAGACGAAGACATAGAAGGCGACGGTCAGCGCCAGCAGCGCCGCGGCGACCCAGTTGACCGCGAGCCCCATGACCATGACCGACATGAGCGCGAGGACGGCGCCGAATGCGAGCGCCTCCCCCGGCGCGATCCGCCCGCTCGCGGTCGGGCGCCGGCGGGTGCGCGCCATCGCCTGGTCGATGTCGGCATCGTAGCCGTTGTTGATCGCCGCCGAGGCGCCCGCGGCGACCGCAATGCAGAGGATCGCGACGCAGGCGAGCACCGGGTGCAGCGAGCCGGGCGCCAGATACAGTCCGGCCGTCGCCGAGAACAGGACCAGCGACATCACGTTCGGCTTGAGCAGGAGCCAGAAGTCGCGGACGTCGGAGACGCCCGCGACGGATTGCTCGAGCGTGATCGGGCGCCCCGCCAAGCTACCGGACCTGCGGCAGCTCGTTGAAGGTATGGAACGGCGGCGGCGACGATACCGTCCACTCGAGCGTCGTGGCGCCTTCGCCCCACGGATTGTCGGGGCATTTCTCGGCCGACGTGAAGGTCTTGTAGAGCACGTAGAAGAACACGAAGGTCGCGATCATGCTGACGAAGGCGCCGATCGAGGCGACCATGTTCCATGGCGCGAACGCGTCGGGGTAGTCGGG
>JBKPDM010000186.1:0-5660 GCA_046727895.1 Pseudomonadota bacterium
CCAATCCGCGCATGAGAGCTTGCTCAACCGTCGTCTCGAAAGCCCGCCGCCCGCCAGGCGCTTCGCCATTCACCAACCGACTTCGGCGCTTGCTGGAGACCATTCTGCTGCCCAATGGCTTGACCGCGAACATGAGAGCAGCCTGTCGGACTGAGGTCTGCCAAGTGAGGCCGGGTCGAGGGGGAGGTGCAGCTTTCATGGGATCGGGACTGGGATCGGGGCCGGTTGGGTTGCGGCGCTGGGCGGCGCCATGGTCAGGCGGGGGTGAGGACGAACATCCGCCTCACGTTCCAGGCCAGGGTGACCAGGTGCCACTCGCCTTTGGCCTTGGCGAGGCCGCGCAGGGAGAACTGGCGAAAGCCCATCACCGATTTGATGATGCCGAACACCGGCTCCGGCGTCTGCTTGCGCAGGGCGTAGAGTTGCCGGCCTGCGGGCGTTGCCAGCCGATGTGCCATCGCCTCGAGCGGCGTGGGGCCCTGCGGCGCGGGCGGCGCGGCGGCGAACCGCTCTTGCCAGGAGCGATGATGGCGCTCGCGCCCCGGCGCGATCAACGGCGCGATCTTGGCCTCGGCACAGGCCGCCACGTTCGCGTCGCTGAAGTACCCGCTGTCCGCCAGCAGGGTCTCGGGCTGGCCCAGCGCCTCGGGCAGCCGGCCGAGCGCTGCCAGCATCGGCGCGACCTGCTCCTTGTCGTTGGCGGCCTGGGCCACAGCGTTGGCCACCACCAGCAGGCTGCCGGTCGCCACCGCCGCCTGGGCGTTGTAGGCCTGCTCGAAGCCGCCGCCCGCCACCGGCATGATGCGCGAATCCGCGTCGGTCAGATTGACCTGGTCCTTCGGCCCGGGGCCTTCAGCCGGCGGCCGCGGCGGCCGGCCGCCCGGCTTGCGGCCGGTCTTGCTGGCCTTGTCCGCGCGCGCCTGCATCGTCGCCGCATGCTCGGCCTGCTCCCGCTCGTAGCGCTCTTTCGCCCGCGCCTCGATCGTCGCCTTGGCCTCGGCAATGCGGGCCAGGCGCGCCTCGCGCCGGGCCAGCTCCTCCGGCACCGACATCCCGTCCGGCACATCCGCCGCGTCCGCCGCCTCGGCCAGCGCCATCAGCGCCGCGACCTCGGCCTTCAGCCGCGCCTCGATCTTCGCCGCATGCTCGTAAGACAGCGCGCTGTGCCGGCTGGCATTGGCGTGAACCTTGGTGCCGTCGAGCGCCACCGTGCCCAGCTTCAGCAGGCCCGCCGCCTGCGCCAGCAGCAGCGCCTGCACGAACAGCCCTTGAATCTCGGCAAGAAAGCGGCGTCGGAACGCCGCGATCGTGTCGTGATCGGGATGATCGTTGGCCGCAATGAAGCGGAACGCCACCGAATCGTAGGTCGCCCGCTCGATCTTGCGACTCGAGAGCACGTTCGTGGCATAGCCGTAAACCAAAAGCCCCAACAGCACGCTCGGGTGATACGACGCCGAGCCCGCGCCGCGATACGCCTTGACCATCGCCGACAGGTCGAGCTGCTCGATCACCTCGACCACGAAGCGCGCCAGATGCCGCTCCGGCAGCCATTCATCAATCGACGGCGGCAGCAGAAACCCGGTCTGACGATCAACCTGGCGAAAATTGCTCATGGCACCCACTGTCCCTGGTGGACCAACCAACTGATCCTACCATATCTTGTCCCAACCCTCGCCTCAAGTCCGACAGGCTGCTAGTGATCTTCGCGCGCTGGCGGCCGGGCCTGGCGCTCGCTGTTCGATCTGCTCCCGCACCATATCAGCGGACTTAAGAGCCGGCGTCGTGCGCTACAGGATCACGCGCGAGCACCGACCGCCCGCCGTCGATGGGGAGCGTCACGCCGCTGATGAAGCTCGCATCATCCGAGAGCAAGTAGGCAACGGCAGCGGCGACCTCCGAGGGCCGCCCCACTCGACCTATCGGGTGTAGCAGGCGCATCTCGTTCTCGATCCGCGCGGCCGCCACCGAGTCCTGCTCGTCGAGGAACGCCTTGTAGCGTTCGGTACCGATCGAACCCAACGCAACGGCGCTGACCCGGATGCCGCGCGCCCCGTACTCGACCGCCAGGGCCCGCGTCAGTCCTTCGATGCCGGCCTTGGCCGTCACGTACGGCAGGCATCCGGGGACCGCTTGCTGCGCCTGGTGGGATGAGACGTTGACGATCGCCCCACCGCTCCCTGCCGCCAGGAAACGGCGGATTGCGGTCGCGCAGCCGACTACGGCAGGGTTGAGGTTCAACGCGATCAGGTCCAGCACCACACGGATCGAGGCCGAGTGGAGTGAGGCGTCCCGGAAGACAGCGGCGTTGTTGACCCAGCCGGCGAGTGTGCCGGCGGCTTGTGCGAGATCAGCGGCCTGCTCGGCAATGGCCTCGTCGGCGGCATCGCCAGCAACGGCGATGACGCGGCGACCGGCAGGATGGCTATCCGTCCAAGCCAACGCGACTGGATCGAGCTCAATTGCGACCACGTTGTCGACGTCACCGAGGAGTCGCTCGACCACCGCACGGCCGATGCCGCGGCCCCCACCTGTCACCACGTAGGAACGGCTCATATCACCCTCCCGTCCACGTCGAGCCCATCAAAGGTTCTCTCGGAGAGGTGGCTCGGCAACCATTCGACCTTGCGCTGACCGCGGTTGGGGCCGTCGCTGCCTTCGTGGCGATGGTTCGGTACGAGGCGGGGACCATCACGGGTGGCGGGAGGCCTGGCGACCAGCTTCCTGGGCCACCCTGAGACCCGACGACCGCGCTGGCACCTCCATTTCATCCCGGTCGATCGCGCGCAGGAAGCCAAGGAACTCCTGGGCTGGGTGCGCTCGAGCGCCTGGCGATGGGTCGACCGAAGGCGGAACTCGTGTTGAGCGAGGAGGAGCAGGCGCAGTTGCAGTCGATCGCCCGGTCGCGGTCGCTGCCGGCAGATCGCGGCTTCTCCCGGTCCCGTGCGGCAGCAGAGGCCACCAACGCGACCGTGGGCAAGTGGCGCCGGCGCTTCGTCGCCCGCCGCATCCTTGCGGTCCGTGTAGGCAGGCAGATAGGCACTCAGCAGCCCGATCAGTGCGAAGGCCATGAGCACCCAGCGATTGGCACGGTCTTCGCGCTCACCGGGGCTGAGATTTCCGCCACTGAAGAGCGCTACCCCAGACATCACAAAGGTTGCGATCGCAAGGGCAATTCGGGCCCGGTGAGCGAAGAGCGCGGCGAACCCGCCCCAGCCGAGGATGGCGAGGCCGAGATATGCAAGGGTCCCCACGGTAGTAAAGGTCGCTAGTCTTGGCGCAGCGGTCATTGTCATCTCGCTCAGAGGGGCGCGCTCTTAGTATTCCCGGTATTCCTTGTGCCCGATCTTGCCCGGGCAGACCCTCGTGTGTGTTTCGTCGGCTCATGCTATGGGCGGCCTGTCGAAGCGAGCGAGGGAGCATCCGCGATCCGATCGCGAACCGGACTTTTGAAGCTGGCCAGCTCACAAAAGCCTCGTTGGTGATCGCGCCGACCGACCCGTCAAGTGACTTGAGAGTCGGAGTTGTGCCATAAATCCAGCTCATTCGCTTCGATGGGGGCATCCATGGGCGTGACCTTTCCCAATGAAAGTCTGGCGTATCGGGCCGCTCGCAATAAGCTACTGAAGCGCGAGGTAGGGCTCAGGCGCGAAATGGAGGCGGTGGCCGCGGAGATCCGAGCACTTCCGCCGGGTGATCCGGTTTCCGAGGACTACGAGTTCGATCATATTGACGCAAAGGGGGACCAGCGAAGGTGCGGCTGTCCGAACTGTTCCGGCCGGGCACCGATACCCTGATCATCTACCATTACATGTTCCCCCGGCACCGCAGCGACCAGCGGCGGGGGCCGAGCAGTGGGCCGATAGCGCAGCTACCGCTGGAGGAAGGGCCGTGCCCATCTTGCACAGCTTTGCTCGACAACTGGGAGGGAGCGGTACCACACGTCGAGGGGCTGGGAGCCAACATCGCGGCCGTGGCCAAGGCACCGATCGAGCGGGTTGCGGGCTTCGCAGCGTATCGCGGCTGGCGCAATTTGAAGCTGCTTTCAGCCGCCAACAACAGCTTCAAACGCGACTATCATGGCGAGGACGAGGAGGGGCAGCAGGTGCCGATCCTTACCGTGTTCCACAAGGGCCCTGACGGGGTAATCAGGCTGAGCTGGGCCTCCGAACTGTTGTTCATGCCGACCGAGCCGGGGCAGGATCCGCGGCATGTCGGCACGGTGGAGCCGATGTGGACCCTCTTGGACCTCACTCCCGGAGGGCGGCCGGACGCGAACGAGCAGATCGAATACGAATGCTGTCGGACTGAGGTGCCGGCGAATCCTCAGCAAGCATAAAGCAACTTTGAAACTGCGCGCCTCAGAATAGTAGCTTTGTTGAAGCCTGCGCAGACCTGGCTATGCGGCAAGGCCGGGGCGGACGGCCGGTGCAGCAGGAGCAGGCCCAGGGGATGCGATAGCGGCGTTGGGGATGCTGGCTGGCCATTTCGGGTACGGCGAGGTCAAGCGGGCCTCCTAAAGGTGCAAGTGCAACCCTGGACAAATGCTTCCGGCATCGAAGAGCAGAAATCGGAAGTGGCTAACGGTGACCGCCGCTCGTCACCCGCTGAAGTTCGCCAGCACCGCTCACCGCCGTCGCTTAGAAGCAGACGGCGGCCAACGCGCTCTCAACACCCCGGTAGCGCCTTGTGTTGCGAACATGCTACCCTTTCGCACCCGGCCTATTCAGTGAGTCGGATGGCGGCTTTGCCGAAGAACACCAGGTTGAGGCGTACATGGCGGTGGTGAAGGGGACGTCGTAGAACTTGCTCGCCATCAGGAGCGAGAGGCCATACGGGCGTGATCAGGCCGAACACCAGCGTGATAATGATCACCCAAGTGCACCGGGTTGATCCCGCCTTACAAATACAGATGAAGCGCAAGCGGATGATTCGAGTCAAACCCTGTACTCGTGGTCCCGTGATTCGAGCGCCGCCGCGCTGGGCTGATCGAATGATGGCGCTCTGCCTCGGCCTTGCGGTCATTGGCTGCGCGCGAGCACCGCTGCTCGATCAGGATCTCGCGACCCCGCCGCTCGTGCTCGCTGTCGCCCCGCAGGCCGAAATCGTGGACGGCCGCGGCCGGTTTCGGGAGATCTTCTGCGCCCTCACCGAAGATCACGGCGCGGCTCTGCCGGACTACCGACCCTGCGATCAGGCGTTGCATCGCCTGCTCGACGAGCCGCCGGGGAGCGGGCGGGAGGTCAATCTCGGCCGAAGCGATGGCGGCCTGCGTCTGGTGATCGTGCCGGGCCTGGCGGCGCAGTGCATCGGCAAGCAGGCCATACCTCTGCGTGACGCATCGCGGCATGTCGAACAGCTCGGCTACGAGGTGAGCGTGATCAACGTCGACGGCCTGTCGAGCAGCGAGCGCAACGCCGCAGAGATCCGCGACGCGATTCTGCGCATGGCCGACGAGCCGGCGCGGCCGATCGTGCTGCTCGGCTACTCGAAAGGCGGGACCGATGTGCTGGAAGCCGCGGCCGACCCAGCGGTCGGCGCGCGCGTTGCGGCCGTTGTCACTCTGGCGGGGGCGATCAACGGCTCGCCGCTTGCGGACAAGGCCCCCAAAGCCTTGCTCGAACTGCTTGCCTATCTGCCGGGCACCGACTGCGGGCCAGGTG
>JBKPDM010000187.1:0-6090 GCA_046727895.1 Pseudomonadota bacterium
GTTGAGCGCCGCTTTTACCTCAGGCAGAAGCGAGTCTGCGTCGACGGCGGGGTGGAGGGTCGCGGCGATGTTCTCGGCCGTTCGATGGATACTCTGGACGTACTGCAGCAGGCAGATCGCCTTGGCCACTGGCTGGGCCAGCGGATGATCCACCTCCTTTTTGATCGAGTCGATCTTGCCCCTGATCTCGCTTGGAATGTTGCCGGAAATCAGGTCGTAGATCTGGTCGATCGTGGCCAGCCGACCGATCGGCCCATCGGCGAGTTGGACGTCGGGGTGGATCAGGAGCTGTTGGGCTAGCTTGATGATCGTGCGATTACCGCCGCCCACGTGCTTGGTCGCGCCGCCCTGCATGCGGAGCCCCGAGACGACGTTGATGATCAGGTCGATCTGGTAGGGCAGGAGCGGATAGAGGTCGACGAACGAGTCGGTGGCGAGCCCCGGCAGCCTGATATCCGCGGTAAGCCGCGTCCCGTCTGTGAGCCGGCCGCGATGCTGGCTGAAGAGCTCGCGCAAGCTCTTCTCGGCCGGCGCGCTCTTGGCCAGGACACGCTTGCTCGTGACCTCCGAGATGTCGGAGGGTTCGAGGTGAACTTGAAGCGGAAAGCGATCCATAAGCCGAGCAAGCTCGACGCGCCGATCGTCAAGTCCTCCGACGAGCTCCGTGAGCTTCTCCTGGGACGTCACGACGATCCACATGCGTCCGCGACCAACGCGCCCGAGGCTCTGCACGGCCGCCTGGAGGTCGAGCATTTTCTGGACATCGCGAGCGACGAACTGTCCGACTTCGTCGACCACGAAGACGAGACTATGCCCGGGGCGCCGCCGCTCCATCAGCTCTTTGCAGCGCTCAGCGAGAAGACCCGGGTTGATGTCTGCACGACGAGCCGCTGATTGCTGCCAGCTGTCCGCGGTCGGGTAGGTGTCGGCATCGAGCTCGTGCATAAGAAGTACGGACTGCTGCCGCAAGAGCTGACGGTCCTCTAAGCCCAAGGAGCGGCGCGAGGGAGCCGAGGCGACCGACTGCCGCTTCTTTTCGGCAAATTGTTAATAGTTTGCGCGAAAGTGCAACGACGGGAGAACTGCGTTCATGCCAGAGATAGCCACTTTAACGACACGGCTCTCGCCCTCAGCGCCTCGCCTGGGTCGAGCGCGCCGAGCCCGGCCAGCAACTCGCGTATCACCGCGGCCACCTGATCCGGGATCGCTCGCCGGCGTCTGATCTCACTGAGGATGAGCGGCGGGCGCTGGCCAAGGTGGCCGACGCGGCGCTGAAGGCAGCCGAGGACGGGTTCGTCCACCTGGTCCAGCGCCGCGGACCGTTCGACTTCAGCTACCTCGCGATCAAGGCGGCCGCGGCGAGGCGGCAAGAGGTCACCCGCCATGCTGCTTGAGGTTCCCGTTGCCGAGATCGTGATCGGCGAGCGCCATCGACAGGACATGGGCGACCTCCGCTCGCTCGCCGAAAGCATGCGCGAGCTCGGCCTGCTGCAGCCGATCGGCATGACCGACGACCGTCGGTTGGTGTTCGGCCAGCGCCGTCGCCGATCGAGTTTGGCGACCTGACGGCGACGGCGCTTTCCCCACAGGCATTCGGAGAACGTGCATGGAGGACAGGACGCTAGTCCCGGGCGCGCCTGGCGGCAAGGTCGAGCTGCCGGCGAGCCGGCCCGCCTGCCGGGCAGCGATCGATCAGCTGCGCGGCGATATCGACGCGATCAAGGCCAGATCGCGGCTGCCGACCTCGAGCGCCAGGCGAGGCGCGGCAAGATGGACCCGCGCTGGTACCACCGGGCGCGGACGGCGACCGGATCGAGGCGCCGGTCAAGATGGCCGCCCACTTCGATTTCTCCCGCTTCCGCAACATTCCGCCGCAGCTCGCGGCGATCCTCACCAGCTCCACCTCGAAGCAGGACGAGATGTCTGACCCTCACAAGACCAGGCCGCGTAAAGCTGACGCGGTCGAAGCCACGGCCGCCAGCGCCGCGGCGACCGAACCAAGCACGGATCCTCAAGAACGGTGCCGAGATCGACGGCCTGCCCGGCTATCTTGGGCCCACCGACAGCAGCAGCCGCGCCCGCATCGCGCTCACCTCGGCCCCGATCGCCGTCGCCGACGGCGACTATTTCGAGTGCCTGGTCTGGCAGAACGCCAGCGGCAGCCTGGACGTCGAGACGGACCCGCAAACGTGGTTCGCGATCGTGGCGCTCGAGTACGCCGCGTTCCGCGGTGCGCCGGTCAAGCTCACGGCCGATGAGCCTATTACGGACACCACGGATACCGTCGTCCCGTGGGATGCGACGGAGTTCGACACCGACGGCTTCTGGGACGGAGGCAACCCGACTCACCTTACCGTGCCGAGTGGGGTGAGCCGGGTCCGGCTGCTCGGCAACGTCCGCTGGCAGAGCAGCGCCACCGGCGAGCGGCAGATCCTGATCACCAAGAATGGAGCTGCCTTCCGGGGCCAGCCTATGGCGCGCCACGGAGCCGCCGGGCTCGCCGGCCAGAACCTCGTAAGCCCGGCCTTGGCGGTGAGCGCAGGCGATGTCTTCGAGCTGTCTGTCTGGCACTCCGCCAGCGCCTCGCTCAATGTCGAGGCTCATAGCCAGACCTGGCTCGCCATCGAGGCGGTCGAGTAGGCTCGCGATCTGGAGCGTCCAGCCAGGCGCGGCCATGGCCCGAGTACTGGCGAGGCGTCAAGGCGATTTTCCCTGCCAGGAGCCGGGTGGCGGTTCGAGCTAACCGCCACGCGGCTCCAGTCGGTGTAGCCTCAACAGCGGCGCTATCCGCAGGCTCACCCGATACGGGCCCGAGGCCGGACATCGATGTGAAGCAGATCAGCGGGGCGCGACCCAGGCAGAGGAATCTCACCCGCGCAGGAGATCGAGGAGCGTAAGCGCCACGACGTCGGTCGCCTTGTACAGATCGGCAAGTGGCAGGCGCTCGTCGGCGCGATGGGCGTTGGCCTCTTCGATCGTATGGGGGCCGGCGCCGTAGAGGGCGATGGGGATGCCGCGCGCCGCGTAATGCCGGGCATCGGTGTAAAGCGGCACGCCCCTGGCCTCGACCGGCTCGCCCATGATCCGGCTGGCATGGGCGCAGAGTAGCTCGACCAGCCGTCGGCCTCCGTCAAGCGGGACCAGTGGCTCGGCGAGGAGAATGCGCCGGATGCTCACCTTGGCGCACGGGAAGGCGCGCGCCGCTCCCTCGATCACTGCTCTGAGCTCCGCTTCGACCTCGGCCGGCTTCTCCTCGGGGATGATCCGTCGATCGAGGCGAAAAGTAATCCGGTCGGGGACCACGTTGGTGTTAATGCCGCCCTTGATCAGGCCGACGGTGAGTTGCGGGCTGCCGATTCCGGTGATCCCGGAGAGACGGGCCTCAAGCGTCCGGCGCCAGGCATAGAGCGCACCAAGTACGTGCTGCGCCGCTTCCAGCGCGTCGATGCCCGTGAACGGCATTGCGGCGTGCGCCGAGCGGCCAAGGACCTCGACCTCCAGATGTAGACAGCCATTGTGGGCGGTGACGACACCGTAGGAAAAGCCCGCGCCGATCACGAGGTCGGGTTTGTTGATTCCCTGGTCGAGCAACCGGCCTGGGCCGATCTCCCCACCGGCCTCCTCGTCGTAGGTGAGGTGCAGCTCGATCGTGCCAGCGAGCGGCACGCCCGCCTGCTCCAGCGCGAGCAGCGCGAAGGCGTAGGTGGCGAAGTCGGACTTGGAGACCGCGACGCCGCGACCATACATCCAGCCATCCGCGACCGCCGCCCCGTAGGGATCCTTGGTCCAGCCCTCGCCCGGCGGCACGACGTCGCCATGGGCGTTGAGCGCGATCACCGGCCCCTCCCCGAAGCGTCGTCGGACGACGAGATTGGTGGCCGAGACCATGCCGTGCGCCTTGACCACGTCCCCGGGCACCGGATGACGCTCGACCTGGAGCCCAAGGCCCTCGAGCAGCTCGGCGGCGCGCTCGGCATGCGCCTGGCAGTCGCCGGGCGGGTTGTCGGAGGGCACCTTGACCAGCTCGGCGAGAAAGCGCGTCTGCTCCTCCCGCTGGCTGACCAGGAAGGCGGTGATGGTCTCGCTGGCGTCGGCCATGGTCAGCTCTTCCGTGCGATGTCGATCAGGAGGCGGCCAGGAGGCCCTGTGCGGCGGCGGTGTGCGCGGCGCGCAAGGCATTGAGGTCGAGCCCGAGGATCCGGCCATCCTCGACCAGCCAACGGCCCTGCACCATGACCCGGTCCGCGCGGCTGGCGCCGCAGAGTATCAACGCGGCGAGCGGGTCACCGGCGCCGGAGAAGCGAAGCTCATCCAGTCGAAAGAGCGCGAGGTCGGCCTGCATGCCGGGCGCAATCGCGCCGATGTCGCTGCGCCCGAGGCAGGCGGCCGACCCCCTGGTCGCCCAGCGCAGCGCGTCCCGGTGCGAGATCTGCCCCGCGCCGTGCCGGAGGCGCTGCAGCAGAAAGGCGTGGCGGACCTCCTCGATCAGGTTCGAGGCGTCGTTGCTGGCCGAGCCGTCGACGCCGAGGCCGACCGGCGCGCCGGCGCGCTCGAGGCCGGGCACCGGACAGCAGCCCGAGGCTAGGATCATGTTCGAGGTCGGGCAATGGCTGATCGCGACCCTGGCGCGGCCGAGGCGTTCGATCTCGCCGGCATCGAACCAGATGCCGTGGGCCAGCCAGACCCGCGCATCGAGCCAGCCGAGCCGCTCAAGATAGTCGAGCGGCCGGCAGTCGAAGCGGGCGCGGCACCAGGCGTCTTCGTCCTCGGTCTCGGCGAGGTGGGTGTGGAGGCGGACGTCGTGGCGGGCGGCCAGCGTCGCACACTCGCGCATCAGGCTCTCCGTCACGGAGAAGGGCGAGCAGGGAGCGAGCGCGATCTGCACCATGGCGCCGTCGCCTGCCTGGTGATGGCGAGCGATCAGGCGCTCGCAATCAGCGAGGATCGTCTCCTCCCGCTGCACCACCTCTCGCGGCGGCAGACCGCCCTGATCGCGGGAAAGGCTCATCGAGCCCCGGGTCAGCACCACCCGAATCCCAAGCCCTCGGGCCTCCTCGACCTCGATGTCGATCGCCTCCTCGAGGCCGGGTGGGAAGATGTAGTGATGATCGCTCGTGGTGGTCGTCCCGGACAGCAGAAGCTCGGCGAGCGCGACGCGCACGGCGATTCGCAACTGCTCGGGCCGGAGCTTCGCCCAGATCGGGTAGAGCGCCTCGAGCCAGGGGAAGAGCGGTTTGTCGAGCGCCGCCGGGCAGGCCCGGGTGAGCGTCTGGTAGAAATGATGGTGGGTGTTGATCAGGCCGGGCAGCACGACGTGCGCGCTCGCATCGAAGCGCAGGACACCCGGTGTGCGCGGCCGTCTGCCGGCCGGCACCAGCTCGACGATCCGGCCATCCTCGATCACCAGCCCGCCGCCAGCATCGCCTTGGGCGAGGATCGCAAGCGGCGCCGCGAGCCAGAGCGGCGGCTGCGCAGCGCGTGCGTCGGTCACGGTCATCGGCTCACCCATGGCCTCACGCTGGCGGCGCAAAGTGGCGAAGAAAATCGATCAGAACGCGCACCGCGACCTCGGCATCCTCGGCTCTGATCGCCTCGGCCGGGTTGTGGCTGATTCCGCCCTTGCAGCGCGTGAATAGCATGCCGATCGGGCAGAGGGCGCCCACCGCCATCGCGTCGTGCCCGGCGCCGCTCGGCAGCCGGCGCGGTCGCACGCCCGCGCGGGCGACCGCTGCCTCGAGCTGATCGATCTGCCACGGCGCTCAGGTCACGGCCGGCGCGTCATGGGTCCGCGCCAGCGCCACCCGCACCCGGCGGCGCTCGGCGATCGCCCGGAATTCGCGCTCCGTGTCCACGACAGCGTCCCTGCGCGCGGCGTCGTCGGGCGAGCGGACGTCGATCGTGAAGCGCACCGCGCCCGGCACGACGTTGGTCGCGCCCTGCGGCACCTCGAGCTTGCCGACCGTGCCCACCAGGTCCGGGACTGAGGCGCAGCGCCGCTCCAGCGCCAGCACCATCTCCGCGGCCGCGACCAGGGCGTCCCGGCGGAGCGCCATCGGCACGGTGCCGGCGCTGTCTCTTATACACATCTGA
>JBKPDM010000188.1:0-4860 GCA_046727895.1 Pseudomonadota bacterium
GGCGAAGGCTGACCGGCGGGTGAGCGTTCCGGCATCTCGTTGACACGACCCGGGCCATCGGCATGATGGCCTTCAAGCAGGTCGCACCCGGGTCGTCAGCTGGAGCGACCCTCGCCAGAGCGAAAGGGTTTGCCATGTCCCGTCACCCCTCTGTCCGCACGCCTGGAAGGACCACCAGCCGCCGGCGCTTTGTGACCGGCGCGGTCGCCGTCGCCGCCACCATGCCGGCGTTCAGTCGGCTCGGGTTCGGCCAGGGCCAGCAGGTCAACGTCTACAACTGGGACACCTATATCGGTGAAAAACCGTCCAGGATTTCACCGACGCGACCGGGATCGCGGTCCGCTACGACCTCTACGCCAGCAACGATGAGCTGTTCGCCAAGCTGCGCGGCGGCAACCCCGGTTACGACGTGGTGGTGCCGACCGACAACTACGTTGCCAAGATGATCGTGGCCGACATGCTGCTGCCGCTCGATCACGCCACGATTCCGAACGTCGCCAACATCGATCCGAAGTTCGCCGATCCGGCCTACGATCCCGGTCTCAAGCACAGCATGCCCTATTTCTGGGGCACGGTCGGACTCGGCTATCGCAAGTCCAAGGCGAGTCCCAAGGCCCTCGCGGACGTGTTCGAAGGCGATGCCAACGCCGGCCGGATCTCCCTGCTCAACTCGATCGACAGCATCCGCGCGGCGCTCAAATACCTCGGCTACTCCCTCAATACCAAGGACCCAACCCAAATTACCGCGGCCGCCGACGCCCTGATCAAGATCAAGCCGAAGATCAAGTCATTCGCCCCCGATACCGGCCAGGACCTGCTGCTTTCGGGCGAGGTCGACGTCTGCCTGGAGTACAACGGCGACATCCTGCAGGTCATGGCTGAGGACGCCGACCTGGCCTACGTGGTTCCGGAGGAGGGCGATGAGCTCTGGGTGGACAGCATGTGCATTCCGAGGGGCGGCCCCAACCCGGGCAACGCGCACACCTTCATCAACTTCATCCTGGACGCCAAGGTGCATGCTTCGATCGCCGAATTCGTTCACTATGCCTGCCCGAACGCCGCCGCGCTCGAATACATCCCCGAGGCGGATCGCAAGAACCCGGCGCTGTACCCGCCGCGCGAGGTACTCGATCGGTGCGAGATCGCGATCTACCAGGGCGAGAAGATCGAGAGCCTGTATTCGGACGCGCTGACCCGGGTGCTGGCGGCATAAGCCACTGGACTGGACGGGGAAAATGATTCTCGTCGGGCTATTGTTATCGGCGTGATGGTCGCCTAAGTATACGCGCCGTGGCGGTGGGGCGGCGCCCTCGAGGGCGATGCGCGACCCGCCGCTTAACGTTTTGGTGACGCAGTCGGGCTCTAAACGAGGTCGACAGCGATGAGCTGCCATCTTCGTCATCCGGGAGACCACGCCATGATCCCTGTAGCAGCCGTTCCGATTTGAGCCGCGCGCGCGCCGCGGTGAACGGACCGGTCGGCAGGACGCAACGCCCTGCGGCCACGACGTGGGGCCGACCATCGGCCTGACGCTTAGATTGCACAGGGACACGAGCGATGATATCTGCAGGTTGGAGGTCGAGCGACGTGCTCGATCCTGGCTGGAGGGCCAAGATGGCGCCTGCGCCGGAGGCCGCGGCTGCGGTCGGATTCGGCGTCCATTTGACCCTCGACGGCTACGGCGGGTCGCGCGAGCGGCTGTCCGACGGTGCGCACGTCCTCGCGTGCCTCGGCGAGCTGCCGGAGCGGCTCGGCATGCACAAGCTGGCGGAGCCCTTTCTGGTCGAGCTCGGGCACCACAGCGACAAGGATCCGGGCGGCGTCAGCGGCTTCGTGCTGATCGCCGAGAGCCACATCAGCATCCACACCTTCCCGTTGCGCGGCTTCGTCAGCGCCGACGTCTACACCTGCCAGAACCACCTGGACATCGAGCAGATCTGCCGGTACTTCACGGACGTCTTCGACCTCCAGGATCTCGAGACGCACTTCGTGCGGCGCGGCACCCGCTATCCCCAGCACAACATCTACGAGCCCGCCTGAGCCCCGAGCGGGCGCCGCGGTAGCGCAAGCGAGATGGACCGAAAACGGCAGCAGAAGGCCGAGCTTCTGCAGCGGACGATCAAGCACGTCGATATCACGGCGCACGATACGCGCGCGCTGGTTGCGGCATTTCAGCAGATGTCCTTCAGCGCGCGCGAGCTCGGGCGGGCGTGCGAGATCTACGAGCGCATGCTGCGCGATCCCGACTGCACGATCATTCTGACCATCGCCGGCAGCACCAGCGCCGCCGGCTGCATGCAGGTTTACGTCGACCTGGTCCGGCACAACATGGTCGACGTGGTCGTCGCGACCGGAGCGACCGTGGTCGACATGGATTTCTTCGAGGCGCTGGGCTTCTCCCACTATCGCGGCAGCCAGTTCGCCGACGATTCGATGCTGCGCGAGCACTACGTCGACCGCATCTACGACACCTTCATCGACGAGGAAGAGCTGCAGAACTGCGATCGGACGATCAAGGAGATCGCCGATGCGCTGACGCCGGGGCCCTACTCCTCGCGCGCCTTTGTCCATGAGATGGGGCGCTGGCTGGTGAGCAACCCGGGCCGCGCGGTCAAGCAGGCATCGCTGGTCCAGACTGCGTTCGAGAACGATGTCCCGATCTTCTGCCCGGCCTTCTCGGACAGCAGCGCCGGCTTCGGTCTGGTCGCCCATCAGGTCGAGCGGCCGGGGGATCAGCTGACCATCGATTCGGTCGCCGATTTCCGCGAGCTCACCCTGCTCAAGATGCAGGCAAAGGACAGCGGGCTCCTGATCATCGGCGGCGGCTCGCCCAAGAATTTCGCCCAGGACACGGTGGTCTGCGCCGAGATCCTCGGCCGCGACGTGCCGATGCACAAGTACAGCGTCCAGATCACGGTCGCCGACGTGCGCGACGGCGCCTGCTCCAGCTCCAGCCTCAAGGAGGCGGGCTCCTGGGGCAAGGTCGATGCCGGCGCCGAGCAGATGGTGTTTGCCGAGGCGACGCTGGCGCTGCCTCTGCTCGCCGCCTATGGCTATCACGGCGGCAGCTGGCGCGAGCGGCCAAAGCGCAGGCTCGCGCGCCTCCTCGGCGCGGCCTGATCGCCGGCCCTCCGATGGTCGACTCGATCATCAACTGGAGCGAGCCGGAGAGCGCCGACGCGGTCCTGATCTCGGCGCCCTATGAGCACGGTGCCTCCTACGGCGCCGGCGCTGGCCGGGGCCCGGCCGCGATCGTCGCCTGTCTCGACCGCCAGATCGAGCTGTTCGAGCGCCACACGCGGACCGAGCCGGCGCTCGACTACCGGATCGCGCACCGGCTGCTCGCCGGGGTCGGGGAGCTCGCGCCCGCAGCCATGGTCGAGCGGGTCGCGGCGGCGGTCGCGCGCACCGGACCGTTCACGATCCTGCTCGGCGGCACGCATGCGGTCTCGATCGGGGCGTTACGCGCGCACGCCGCGCGTGGCGGGTCGCGCGATGTGACTGTGCTGCAGATCGACGCCCATCTTGACATGCGCGACGATGATTCTGACTACAACGACCGCGATCCGAGCCCCTACGCCCATTCCTGCGTGATGCGGCGCGCCCACGAGCTGGGTTTCGAGACCTGCTCGGTCGGCATCCGGGCGTACTCGCGGGAGGAGCATCTCTACGCCCGCGCCGAGACGCTGCCGGTGTTCGAGTGGGGTCGGGGCAGCGAGCCTCCGATCGAAGCGATCCTCGGCGCGATCGCGACCGAGCGGGTCTATGTCACGATCGACGTCGACGGCTTCGACCCCTCGGTCGCGCCCGCGACCGGCACGCCGGTGCCGGGCGGCCTTTCCTGGGCCTACGGCACCCGGCTGCTGCGTGAGCTGTTCCTCGCCAAGGCGGTGATCGGCGCCGACATCGTCGAGGTCGCCCCGGTCGCGGGCTCCGGGCTCACCGAGTACGCGGCGGCGCAATTGTGCTACGACATGCTGGGCTACCAGCTGCTCAAGCGGGACGGTAAGCTCGCCTTCGTGTAGAAGAGGCTGGAGTAGCGCGAACCGGTTAGCGGGGCGTCGGTTCGCTGACCGCATCGCCGCCGGGCCGCGGGGGCGCGAATGGAGAGCTGGCGACAGCAGCCGGTCGTCTTCTGGACCTTCCTTCTGCCGGGCGGGCTCTGGCTGCTCGGCTTCTTCTTAGCGCCGCTCGCCCTCGTCTGGGTGATGTCGTTCAGCGAGCGCTCCGGACCCGTCGACATCCTGATCACCGGCACCCTCGACAACTACCTGAGGGCGCTCGATCCGATCTATCTGGGTCTGTTCTGGAAGTCATTCTGGATCGCGGGACTGGCCACGGTCCTCGTCCTGATCGTCAGCTTTCCGATCGCGCTCGCGGTGAGCTTCGCCCCGCCGCGGGCCAAGGCGCTGATCCTGTTGCTGGTGATCCTGCCTTTCTGGACCAACCTCCTGATCCGCACCTACGCGATGATCGCCGTGCTCAGGACCCAGGGCTACGTCAATTTCGGCCTCGAAGGTCTCTGGGGCCTCGCGAGCGGCGGTCTGCGCCTGCTCGGACTGGGGACGTTGCCCGCGTTCCAGCCGCTCGAGCTGCTGTACAACAACGCGGCCGTGGTGATCGGCATCGTCTACGTCTACCTCCCCTTCATGGTCCTGCCGCTCTACGCCACGCTCGAGCGCCTCGATCGCTCCTATCTGGAGGCGAGCCTCGACCTCGGCGCCGGCCAGTGGCGGACCTTCTTCTCGATCGTGGTGCCGCTCGCCAGGCCCGGCATCATCTCGGGCGTGATCCTGGTGTTCATTCCGGCGCTCGGCACGTTTCTGATCTCGGATCTGCTGGGCGGGCCCGACAGCCAGC
>JBKPDM010000189.1:0-10647 GCA_046727895.1 Pseudomonadota bacterium
ACCAGGATGTCGCCGATCCGATCGGCCCGGTGAATCAGCGTGAGAAAGCCGGCTGGCCGCAACAGCCGAAGGCACGCGGTCAGCCAGCCGGCGAGGTCCAGCTCGTGCTCGACGTGCGCGATAGCCAGCTGTCCAACCGACGAGACCGTCGCCGCTGCCGCGCTCAGATAGGGCGGATTGGTCATCACATGATCGAAGCTCGCTCCGAACAGCCGTGGCGGCGGTCGATCGATGTCGCCCTCGATCATCTCGACCCGTCGGCCGAAGTCGTTCTGTGCGGCGTTGCGGCTCCCCAGCCGGTGCAGCTCGCGCTGCAGCTCGAGGCCGACGATCCGACACTCCGGCACGCGCGCAGCCAGGCAGAGGCTCGCGGCGCCGGTGCCGCTGCCGGCATCCAGGATACGCTCGCCGGGCGCCGCGGGCACGGCGGCCGCCAGGAACACCGGATCGATCGCACTCCGGTAGCCGTGCGCCGGCTGGCTGAAGCGCACCCGGCCACCGAGCAAGCGGTCCTCGGTCAGGTGCTCAGCGGCCAACGAGGTCGTCTTCCGCCTGCCGGAGGAGGCGCCGGGCCTCCTCGAGCAGGGCCTCCTCGACCATCAGCCGTCGAGGGATTGCACCGATGCTGCCCTCGACGCCGCTCACATGGTCGTCGAGGAGCATGCAGCCGATGCCCTCGGCGCCCAGAATCGCCTGAGCCCACGAGAGATAGACAAGATCGTTGCTGCGCAGCAGTTCACGCATCGTGGCGTCATCCTATATTGTCGACGATCGGTCAGCCAAGTTTGCATTGCACCGTGAGCCCTGATAGCAAGGGGCTCGATGCGCGCGTGGCGTCGCTTCGGGAGGGCATCGACTTGAGCGGCGCGAGTCCGCAACTGCAACCACCGCCTGAGCGTAGCAAGCTGGAGCCTGTGCAAGCTCTGGTCGAGGCCGACATGCGCCGGGTCAACCAACTGATCGTCGCGCGCCTCGCCAGCCCGATCAGCCTGATCCCAGAGGTCGCCGGGCACCTCGTCGCCGCCGGCGGCAAGCGGGTGCGGCCGATGCTCACCCTGATTGCGGCACAGCTCTGCGGTTATCAGGGTGAGCGCCACATTCGCCTTGCGGCGGCCGTGGAGTTCATCCACACCGCGACCCTGCTGCATGATGACGTGGTCGACGAGAGCGAGCTGCGCCGCGGTCTGGCGACCGCGAACGCCATCTGGGGCAACAAGCCGAGCGTGCTGGTCGGCGATTTTCTGTTCTCGCGCGCCTTCCAGCTGATGGTCGAGGATGGCTCCTTAAAGGTGCTGGAGATCCTTGCCAACGCATCGGCCGTAATCGCCGAGGGCGAGGTCGCCCAGCTGATGACCACGAACGATCCCGAGACGATCGAGGCGACCTATCTCGACGTCGTAACCGCCAAGACGGCGACGTTGTTCTCCGCGGCCGCGGAGATCGGCGCTCTGGTCGCCGAGCGGCCGCCGCGCGACGCCGAAGCGCTGCGCAGCTATGGCGAAAACCTCGGCATCGCGTTTCAGCTGATCGACGATGTGCTCGACTACAGCGCACGCGAAGTCGTGCTCGGCAAGAGCGTCGGCGACGATTTCCGCGACGGCAAGATCACGCTGCCGGTGGTTCTGGCGTTCCAGCGCGGCTCGTCGACAGAGCGCCGGTTCTGGCGGCGCACGCTCGAGCACGGCGAGCAGCGCGAAGGCGACCTGGCGCGCGCGATCGAGCTTCTGGAGCGGCACGGCGCGCTCGCCGAGAGCCTGGCCCGGGCCGGCACCTATGGCGCGGCGGCGCGCCAGGCGCTCGGCGGCTTCACCCCTTGCGCGGCCAAGCATGCGATGCTTGATCTGGTCGATTTCTGCCTGGAGCGGGCCTACTGAACGCGCCAGCCGCGCATTGCTCCCCGGGGCGGAACGGGCTATATACAGCCCGCCTTTGGTTCGGAGTGTAGCTCAGCCTGGTAGAGCACCGTCTTCGGGAGGCGGGGGTCGCGTGTTCGAATCACGCCACTCCGACCAAATCCTCGATCCGCTTCCAACCAGACCTGTCGAGCTGTAGCGGCGCGCTCAGGCTTCCGTATCCCGGACCCGGGCGTCAAAATGGTCGATCACGTCGAGCATGGCCCGGTCGAGCCGTGAGCGCGCCTCCCGCGCGATCGCCTCGGGCAGACCGAACCGCACCTCGGCGATCCCGCCGGTGATGCAGGCGAGCGTGTCGGCATCGCCGCCGAGCGAGATGGCATTCCGCACCGCATCCTCGTAATCGCTCGCCTCGAGGGCCGAGATCAGCGCCTCTGGTACCGTGCCATCGCAGGTCACGTCGAAGCCGTAGGTGTGGCGGATGTCAGCGACGGTGCGCCTCAGGTCGTAGCCGAAGCGGTCTGATATCTCGGCGCGGATGGCATCGGCGGCAATGCCCGCCCGCGCTCGCCACATGGCGAGTGCCACCGCCCGGGCCCCGGCGATGCCGCGCGGATGGTCATGGGTCGCGGCGGCCGAGCGGCCGGCGAGCTCAAGCACCTCGGCCTCGTCGCGGGCGAGCCAGGCGACCGGGCTCACGTGCATGGCGGCACCGTTGCCGAAGCTGCCGTAGGGACCGAAACCGTCGCTATCGAGCCAGCGCTGGAACATCCCGCCTTAGCCGCGCCCCGGGTAGCGGCGCCCGTAGTCCTTGAGGTAGATCGCGAAGTCACCCCGATGCAGAATGCAGTGCGCGACCGCGACCGTGCACACGCTATCGTCGGTGAAGGTCACGCCCGCGCCGAACAGCCGGAAATCCTTGGTCTTGATCGGCGCGGCCTCGTAGATCGATCCGATAATGTCGCCGGCGATCGCGCCCAGCATGGATCTTGCCCTCTCAGGCTTTCTGGCGCGCCTCGGTCCGGAGCCTGCGTCGATGGCCGACCTCGCTCAAGCCGATGCCGCCCAGGATCAAGACGAGGGCGAGCAACGCCGTGGGCTCCGGCTGCTCGCCCAAGACGATCAGGCCCATGACCAGCGCCCAGACCGGGATCAGGTAGTTGATGAACGAGGCGAAGCTCGGGCCGGCCACGGTGATCAGCTGCAGAAAGACCACCGTGCCGGCCGCGGTGGCGATGACCCCGAGGCCGATCACCGCGGCCCGCGGCGCGGCCGACGCCGCAGCGAGCTGCTCCGGAGCCGCGGGCCCGCCGATCGGCAGCATGACCAGGCTGCCGATCACCATCACGCCGGCGGCGGCGATCAGCGGCTCGGCCGGCGGCCGATGGCGGGCGATGATGGCGTTGACGGCGTAACAGACCGCACCAGCCAGCACGGCCAGCTGATGGATCAGCGCGGCCCCCTCGCCGCGCAGCCCCCGGAGCGCCTGCGGCCCCATCAGGACCACCAGCCCGACGAAGCCGAGCAGGAAGCCCGAGGTCTTGGTCGCGTTCAGGCGCTCGCCGCGAACGAAGAAATGCGCCAGCATCATGGTGGCGAGCGGCATGATGCCCATGAGAATGCCGGCAAGCCCGCTGTCGATCCGCTGCTGGCCGAAACTGATCAGCCAGAAGGGCGCGCAGTTGCCAACGAGGGCGATCGCGAGGCTGAACAGCCAAAAGCGGCGGCCGGCAGGAAACCGTTGGCCAAGAAGAAGGGCCACGCCGCTCAACAGGACCGCGGCCATTGTCAGCCGGATGGCGACCAGCGTCGCCGGCGCGAAGCCGCGCACCGCGATCCCGACCATCATAAAGGCGCTGCCCCACATGGCGACCAGCGCGAGCAGAAGCAGCCAGTGAGTGAGCGGACGGGTCATCAGCGGACGCGGACGAGCGCCCCCGCGTGCACGATCAGCGGCCCGCCTCCCATTCGCCATCGATCCGCGAGACCACGTTCCGCGCCTCGGGTTCAAAGGTGCGCATGTCATCCTCCCTCGATGCCGCGACCATAGCCTGAAGGCTGCGGCGGGCAAGTCGTGCCCTCACCCCACCCGGCCGATCTGCAGGAGCACGACTCCCGCGGCGACCAAGCCCGCTGCGACCACGCGCCGGGTGCCGAAGGGCTCACGCAGCAGCCGCGTGCCGATCACCGCCGCCATGATCACGCTGGTCTCGCGCAGCGCCGAGACCTGGGCCATCGGCGTCCGGCTCATCGCCCAGATCACTAGGGCGTAGGCGGCTATCGACAGCACGCCGCCGAGCGCCGCCGGGCGCCAGGCGCGCGCCAGAGCTACACCCAAGCGCTTCCGATAGCGGTACGCGACGATCAGACTGAACGGCACGGCGTCGATCACGAACAACCAGGCGATGTAGCCGAACACGTCGCCCGCCGTTCGCCCTCCAAGACCGTCGCAAAGCGTGTAGCCGGCGATCGTCACCCCGGTCGCCAGCGCAAATCCGAGCGGCTTCAGCGAGGCGAGCCGGCCATCATCGCTGAAGGCGAGGCTCACGATTCCGCCCGAGATCGCCAGGATCGCCACGAAACCGAGCGCACCCGGGCTCTCGGCGGCAAATCCCCAGGCGACCAAGGCCACCAGCGGCGGTGCGATGCCGCGGGCAATCGGATAGACATGCGACAGGTCGCCGAAGCGATAGCCGTAGGCGAGCGCCAGGTAATAGGCGTGATGGATCACGATCGAGCCGAACAGGTACAGCCAGCTCGCGCGATCGGGCACCGCGACCACGCCAAGGAACGGCAGCGTGCAGAGTCCCCCGACCGCGTTCACTACCCCGAGGCGCAGGAACGGATCACCGCCGACCTTGACCAACGCGTTCCAGCTCGCGTGCAGCAGCGCGGCCGCGAGCACAAGGAAGAAGACGAGCGGATCCATGCCGCAGCAGTAACGTCGTCAGGCGGCCTGCTCGAAGCCCGAGCGGACGTTGACCGCGTTGATGCCGAGCGCCGCGATCGCGTAGTCGCCCTCCATGACGAACAGCTCGGCCTGGCCGGCCTGGAGCCGGTGCCGCTCGCTGTAGACCGTCTTCATCCTGCGCGAACCCTTCTTCAGACGTCCTCTCTGCCCGAGCGGCAGGTCGCGGGCGGTCCTCAGCAGCCCTGGTCCTGCTGCCGGCGCACCGGGCCGGCTACTTCCTGAGCCGCGTCCAGACCTGGTCGCGCAACTCGCGCGCCGCCGCACTGCAGTCGACGCCTGGCACCAGGCGACTGGCGTACTCGGCCGGCATGTTGATCGCCGGGTCATCGGCCAGCGCCTTGTCCAGAAATTCGCCCGAGCCTTCGATCGCGTTCATGTAGCCCGCGAAATTGCTCGACATGGCAACGTTCTCGGGCGCCATCATCCAGTTGAGGAAGGTCTTGGCATTGTCGACATTCGGCGCGCCCTTGGGCACGACCAGGTTGTCGCTCCAGAAATCGACGCCTTCGCGCGGATAGACATAAACCACCGAGGGCCGCTGCAGTCTGGTGCGGTGCGCGTCGGCATTGCCCTGCATATGCACGATCACCTTGCCTGCAACCATCCGCTCGATGGTGCCGCTCGACTGGTACGTCGCGACGTACGGCTTCTGCCGCCGGAGCACTGCCAGGATCTTTTGCCCGTCTTCGGTGTTTTCCGTGCATTTGTCGACGCCGAGATAGTAGGCGGCCGCGTTGTAGACCGCGATCTCGTCGTTCAAGACCGCGATCTCGCCCTGCCAGGCCGACATCGGCTCGAAGAACGAGCGCCAGCTGTCGTCGAGCTCGCCGTCCGGCACGCGGGCGGAATCGTAGCTGAAGCCAGTCGTGCCCCAGAGATAGGGCACCGAGTACCTGCGCTCCGGATCGAACGGCGGACTGTCGTGCGGCGGCACCACATTCTTGAAGTTCGGCATCGCGCGGGCGTCGATTTCCTCTGCCAGGCCCTCGTCGACCATGATCTTGACCAGGGCGTCGGCGGCCACGACGACGTCGTAGCCGGCGGCGCCCGCCCGCAACCTGGCGATCGGGGTCGCGGCGGATTCGTACTCATCGAAAGTGATCTTGATCCCGGTTTCCTGCTCGAACTTTTGGAGCAGCTCTGGCGGAATGGTGTTCGAGCGGCCGTAAATGAAGAGCTCGCCCTCGGCCCGGGCGGCCCCGGCGCCGAACGCCTGTCCGGCGGCGAACGCGCTCGCCGTCAGCCATGATCGGGCTCGCATGCGTCTTTGCCTCCTCGGCTTGGCGCGATCCGTCGATCTCCCCGAGCGCCCTGTCGCTGCCCTCACACCCCACCATCAGACACCATCGCAAGGCGTTACGAAAGACCTCGACGCCGGCCCTGGCGGCCCGACCCGAGAGAGCTGTCCCTGCTGGGTCGTGGCCCGGATGCTCGAGACTTTCGTGGCGACGCAGGCCGGGCAGAGCGGAGAGATAGGCGCCGCCACGGTGGCGCGCATCCGCGCGGCCGTGGCGCATAGCGGCTCGGCGGGGGCGAATTGCCGTGCTAGGATCGCCGCTGGGCTTGCCCTTAGGACTACGAACTCGTGAACGAAGATCCGATACTGTTCAATCTGGCCGATGGCGTCGCGACCATCACCCTCAGCCGGCCGGACAAGCTGAACGCCATCAACGAGGCCATGCATGCCGCCCTGGCCGCCGCATTCGATCGCATCGAGGCGGATCCCACGATCCGCGCGCTGCTCCTGACCGGAGCCGGGCGTGCCTTCTCGGCCGGCCAGGACCTCGGTGATCGGGTGATGGGCGAAGGCGACGCTCCGCCCGACCTCGGCGCCACGCTCGATCGCCTCTACAACCCGCTGATCCGCCGCCTGCGGGCGCTCGATCGCCCCGTGGTCTGCGCGGTCAACGGCGTGGCGGCCGGCGCCGGGGCCAACCTGGCGCTTGCCTGCGATCTGGTGCTCGCGGCCCGGTCGGCGCAGTTCATCCAGGCGTTCTGCCGGCTTGGCTTGGTGCCGGATTCGGGCGGCAGCTACATCCTGCCGCGGCTGGTCGGCTCGGCGCGGGCGATGGGTCTGGCGCTGCTCGGGGAGCCGCTCCCGGCCGAGCGGGCGGAAGCCTGGGGACTGATCTGGCGCGTGGTCGACGACGAGCGGCTGCTGGACGAAGCGCGGGCGCTGGCCCGCCATCTCGCGACCCAGCCGACCAGGGGGCTCGCTCTGATCAAGCGGGCGCTCCAGATGTCGGCCGCCAACAGCCTGGATCAGCAGCTCGACCTCGAGCGCGATCTGCAGCGGCAGGCGGGCCGGACCGAGGACTATCGCGAAGGTGTGCGCGCCTTCCTCGCCAAGCGTCCACCCGCGTTCAAGGGCCGCTGATGCCCGCGCCGATCGTGCTGACGTCTGTTCCGATCGGCGTGGTCGGCGCCGGCACGATGGGCGCGGGCATCGCTCAGGTGGCCGCGGCCGCCGGTCATGAGGTGCTGCTCTGCGACGCCGCGGCCAGCGCCGTCGAGGCCGCCCTCGAGCGCATCACAGCAGCGCTGGAGCGCGCAGTCGACAAGGGCTCGCTCAATCGCGGGCAGCGGGACGGCACGCTCGGCCGGATCGTCCCCTGTCACGGCCTCGACGCCCTGGCCCCGGCCGGCCTCGTCATCGAGGCGATCGTCGAGGACCTCGTGGCCAAGCACAATCTGCTCGAGGCCCTGGAGGTGTTCGTCGACCCGGACGCCATCCTGGCCAGCAACACCTCGTCGCTCTCTATCACCGCGCTCGCGGCGAGGCTGCAGCACGCCGGACGCGTCGTCGGCATGCATTTCTTCAATCCCGCGCCGCGGATGCCGCTGGTCGAGATCGTTCGCGGCCTCGCGACCGCGCCCGAGGTCGTCGCGACCGCCAAAGCGACCGTCGAGGCCTGGGGCAAGACCGCGGTCGAGGTCCGCTCGACACCCGGCTTCATCGTCAACCGGGTCGCACGCCCGTTCTACGGCGAGGCCCTGCGCGCGCTGGCGGAGGGTGCAGCCGATGCCGCGACCATCGACGCGATCATGCGCGATGTCGGCGGCTTTGCGATGGGGCCATTCGAGCTGATCGATCTGATCGGCCTTGACGTCAATCTCGCCGTCAGCCGCTCCGTGCACGCGGCGTACCACTACGATCCTCGATACGCCCCATCGCTGATCCAAGAGGAAATGGCCGCCGGGGGGTGGCTCGGTCGCAAGAGCGGCCGCGGCTTCTATGCATACGGGCCGAGCGCCGAGCCGCCTGCGCCACGGACGGCGCCGCCCGCGCCGCCGCCCAAGCGGATCATCGTCGAGGGGGCGCTCGACGTCGCCGAACCGCTGCTGGAGCGTCTGACGAAGACCGGCATCGAGATCGGCCGCCGCTCGGGCGAGGGTCTGATTCGAATCGGTCCGCTGCGGCTCGTTCTGACCGACGGCCGTGGCGCGACCGAGTGGAGCCACATGCTGGACGCCCCGGTCGTGATGTTCGACCTCGCCCTGGATTATTCGGCCTCTACACGGCTCGCCCTGGCGCCCTCCGACCAGACCAGCGAGGAGCAGCTGGAAACGGCGGTCGGGCTGCTGCAGAGCGCCGGCATGCAGGTCTCGGTGATCGACGACCTGCCCGGCATGCTGGTCATGCGCACCGTCTGCATGCTGGCGAACGAGGCGGCCGAGGCGACCCAGGCGGGCGTGGCCACGCCCGAGGCGATCGACACCGCGATGCGGCTCGGCGTCAACTACCCGCGCGGGCCGCTCGAGTGGGCCGAGGCCATCGGCCTGAAGCGTGTGCTCGAGGTGCTCGATCATCTGGCGCGCACCTACGGCGAGGACCGCTACCGCGCGTCCTGGCTGTTGCGGCGGAAGTTCATGGCGAAAGGCCGGTTTCGTGACTGACCTGCCCTCTGCCGGCCAGCGCCTGGCCGAGGCGGTCCGCGATGGAATGCACGCCCGCGATCGCGCCGCGAGAGCGCTCGGCATCACGGTCGAGGCAATCGCGCCCGGCTTCGCCCGCTGCCGCATGGCGGTGCGCAAAGACATGGTCAACGGTCACGATCTTTGCCATGGCGGGCTCACCTTCACCCTCGCTGACACGGCCTTCGCTTACGCGTGCAACGCCTGTAACCGGGCCACTGTGGCGTTGAGCGCGGAGATCAGCTTCACTGCGCCCGCGCGCCTCGGCGACGTCCTGATCGCGACCGCCCGCGAGCGCAGCCGGGCAGGCCGGACTGGTGTCTACGACGTCGAGGTGACCACCGCTGAGGCCACCTTGGTGGCCTTGTTCCGCGGCACGTCCTACGAGACGCGAGGCGAGGTCGTGGCGGTTCCGGCGCTGGAGTGAGCGAGGTCCGGCCGCCGCCAAACCGAAGGAGGTCGGAGAGACCATGCCGGCACGCGCACCTGAGCGGCACGAGCTCGACCCGATCGAGATCGCCTCACGCGACGAGATCACGGCGTTGCAGCTGGCCCGCCTGAAAGCAACCGTTCGCCGCGCGTACGAGAACGTTCCACACTACCGGGCGGCGTTCGACCGAGCGGGCGTCCGTCCCGAGGACCTGCGCGAGCTCGCCGATCTGGCCAGGTTCCCGTTCACGACCAAGGACCAGCTCCGCCGCCACTACCCGTTCGGCATGTTCGCGGTGCCGCGCCAGGACGTGGTGCGGATCCACGCCTCCTCTGGCACCACCGGCAAGCCGACCGTGGTCGGCTACACCAGGGGTGACATCGAGATCTGGGCCGAGGTCTGCGCCCGCTCGATCCGGGCCTCGGGCGGGCGTGCGGGCGATCTCGTCCACGTGGTCTACGGCTATGGCCTGTTCACGGGCGGCCTCGGCGCGCACTACGGTGCCGAGCGGCTCGGCTGCACCGTGGTGCCGATGTCGGGCGGGATGACCGAGCGCCAGGTCCAGCTGATCGCCGACTTCCAGCCCGACATCATCATGGTGACGCCCTCCTACATGCTGGCCATCGGCGACGAGTTCGCCCGCCAGGGCCTCGATCCGCGTGCCTGCTCGCTCAAGATCGGCATCTTCGGCGCCGAGCCCTGGACCGAAGCGATGCGCCAGGAGATCGAAGAGCGCTTCGCCATGGACGCGATCGACATCTACGGCCTCTCCGAGGTAATCGGGCCGGGCGTCGCCAACGAGTGCATCGAGTCCAAGGATGGTCTCCACGTCTGGGAGGATCATTTCTATCCGGAGATCGTGGATCCGGCGGCCGGCGAGCTCCTGCCAGATGGCGAGCGCGGCGAGCTCGTGTTCACGACGCTGACCAAGGAGGCGATGCCCGTCATACGCTATCGGACCCGCGATCTGACCCGCCTCCTGCCGGGAACCGCGCGCACCATGCGGCGAATGGAGAAGATCACGGGGCGCAGCGACGACATGCTGATCATCCGGGGCGTCAACCTGTTCCCAACCCAGATTGAGGAGCTGATCTTGCGCGATCCCCGACTCGCACCGCACTACGTGCTCGAGGTGCGCCGCGCGCAGCGCCTCGATGAGCTCAAGGTGATCGTCGAGGCCAAGCCGGGCGAAGCCGCGCCGGGCACGCGCACGGCCGCCGGCAGGGATCTGATCCGGCACATCAAGTCGCGAATCGGCGTGACCACCGACGTCACGGTTGTCGAGCCGGGCCAGGTCGACCGCTCGCTGGGCAAGGCCAGGCGGGTCATCGATCTCCGCCCGAAGGATTGAGCGCCAGCATGCCCAAGGTCGAATCCGCCACCCCGCGTGTCATTGAGCCGGAGATCGCCGATCTCCTCGCCAAGCTCAAGCGCCGTCTGGAAGGCCGCTTCGGCGACCGTTTCGGCGTCCTCTTATC
>JBKPDM010000190.1:0-9347 GCA_046727895.1 Pseudomonadota bacterium
GGCGCTCGCTGATCGAGGGGAGGCCAATGATGCGCATGAGCTGGTTGCCCGCCGCGGCCGCGGTGGTGGGGCTGGTGTCCGGTGCCGCGACGGCCGGGGCGCAGGAGCGCTACACCTATCTTCACCACTCGACGCCGACCAACGTCTTCTGGCAGGCGGTGAAGAAGGGCATGGATGAAGCATGCGGCCAGATCCAGGCCGACTGTCAGATGGTGTTCCTGCAGCAGGACGGCAATTTTCAGGAACAGCTCAACAATCTCGAGGCGGCGATCGCGCAGAAGCCCGATGGCATCATCATGACCTTCGCGGGCGGCGAGATCTTCGACGAAGCGATCGATCGCGCCATGAAGGCCGGCATCCCGGTGATCGCCTCCAACGTCGACCACCCGAAGAAGACGCATCGTCTGGCCTTCGTCGGCCAGGACCTCGAGCAGGCGGGCTACGACCTCGCCGCCGGGCTGGCACCGCAGTTCCCCAAGGAGGGCCCGATCCATGTCCTGATCGGCATTTCCGGTCCCGGCCAGGTCTGGGCCGAGAGCCGGGGCGCCGGCATCGCGCGCTTCATGGACGACTACAAGAAGGCCAACCCCGGCCGTGACATCACCTACGAGAAGATCGACAGCGGTCTCGACCTCTCGGTCACCGGCCAGCGCGTCGCGGCCTACGTCCAGACCAAGCCGACCACCGCCTATTTCGACGTCGGCTACTGGGCGGCCGGGGCCGCGGTCAGCCTGCGCGATCTCGGCAAGAAGCCGGGCGAGATCCTGCTCGCCTGCTTCGATCTGGTGCCCGTCGTGATGGACGAGATGAAGTCCGGCTACATCCAGCTCACGATCGATCAGCAGCCGTTCCTCCAGGGCTACATACCGATCCACGAGCTGCATCTGATCAACAAGTACAAGCTCGGCGCCTATGACGTGAACACCGGCAAGGCGCTGGTCACGCCCGACCAGGTCAACGACCTGATCAAGCTCTCCGAGCAGGGCGTACGCTGACGCGATCGCGGGCACCGTCCGCCTCGCCGGCGGGGCGGACTCTGCCCGCCCGCTCGACTCTATCTGCCGGCGCCCGGCCGATGCAGAAGCTGGCCAAGACTCTGCTGTCGCGGCCGGAGATCAGCGCTCTCGTCATGCTCCTGGTCGTGATGGCGGGCTTCGCGCTCTATGCCCCCCAGTTCGCGAGCAGCGCCAACACGCGCGTCATCCTGTTCGCGGTGCCGGAACTCGGGATCGTCGCGCTCGGGGTCGGCATCCTCATGATTGCGGGCGAGTTCGACCTCTCGGTCGGCTCGGTCTTCGCCCTGGTCCCGATGGTGATCGTCGTCGTCATGGGCCGCTGGGGCCTCGATCCTACGCTCGCGATCACTCTCGGTCTGGCGAGCGCGCTGCTGGTCGGCTACGTCAACGGCTGGATCACGCTCACCTTCGGCATCCCGAGCTTCGTCACCACGCTCGGGATGCTGTTCATCGTCCGCTCGATCGCGACCGTGCTCTCGGGCGGATTTCCGCCGCCTTTTCCCGCCGCCACGCCGACCGGGCTGTTCGTCGCGGATCTGGGCCTGTTCCGCAGCTCGATGCTCTGGTTCGTGGCCTTCATCCTGATCCTCGCGGTCATGCTTCACGCCACCAACCTCGGCAACTGGATCTACGCGACCGGCGGCCAGCGGCAGGCGGCCGACGACATGGGGATCGACACCCGGCGCGTGAAGCTGTTCTGCTTCATGCTGTGCTCGCTGGTCGCGGGGTTCGCCGGCATGATCACGACCTTTCGCCTGCGCTCGGCGCTGCCGTCGCTGGGCGAGGGCCTCGAGCTGCAGGCGATCGCGGCGGCCGTGATCGGCGGTACGGCGCTGAGCGGCGGCATCGGCTCGGTCGTCGGCTTCGTGATCGGCACGCTGCTGATCCGCGTCATCGACAACGGCCTGGTGATGGCGCGGATCGACGCCAACTGGTTCCGCTTTGCGATCGGCGCCCTGACGATTCTGGCGGTGATCCTGAACACCACGCTGCGGGCGCGCGCCCGAAGGATGAAGATCTAGACCATGGTCGAAGCGATCGAAGCCCATACGCCTGCCGCCGCCTTCGTCGAGCCGAGCCCGGATGCGCTGATTCGCTGCGAGGGGCTCGAGAAGTGGTACGGTGGCGTGCACGCCCTGAAGGGCGTCGATTTTCACGCCGAGCGGGCCGAGGTGGTGGGGCTGGTCGGCGACAATGGCGCCGGCAAGTCGACCCTGATCAAGCTGCTTTCCGGGGCGCACCAGCCCGACGCCGGGCGGATCTTCATCGAAGGCAGCGAGGTCCACCTCGGCTCGCCGAGCGTGGCGATGAGCCTCGGCATCGAGACCATCTATCAGTCGGCGGCCATGGTGCCGCAGATGTCGGTGGCGCGAAACATCTTCATCGGCCGCGAGCCGCTTCGCCTGAGCATCGGCGGGATCGGGCTGATGGACCGGCGCAAGATGGCCGAGCAGGCGATCCGCTCGATGACCAACATCGATCTTCGGGCCCGCTCGCCCGAGACGACGGTCGAGGAGCTCTCGGGCGGCCAGCGCCAGGGCGTTGCCATCGCCCGCGCCATGTTCTTCAAGTCGAAGGTCCTGATCCTGGACGAGCCGACCAACCACCTCTCGGTCAAGGAGACCAACAAGGTGCTGGATCACGTCGCGGCGCTGCGCGAGCAGGGTATCACCAGCATCTTCATCAGCCACAACCTCCACCACATCTACCCGATCGCGGACCGGATCGTCGCCATGGCGCGCGGCGAGAAGATCGCCGACCTCAGGAAGGCCGACACCAGCATCGACGAGCTGACCGATCTGATCGTCTGACGCTTGGGCGGCGGCCAAGGGGAGAAGGATCGATGGAGCTTCGCGGCAAGAACGCGCTGATCACCGGAGCGACCGGGGGGCTCGGTGTGGCGGAGAGCGAGGCGCTCGCGCGGGCCGGCGCCGTCGTTCTCATGCTCGACATCAAGGGCGGCGAGGCGGCCGAGGCGATCAATGCCACGCTTCCGGCCGAGGCGCCGAAGGTCCGTTTCGTCCACTCCGATCTGGTCGACACCAGGGCGGCGCAGGCGCGCGTGCGCGAGCTCGATAGCGAGGTCGGCGGCATCGACATCCTGATCAACAACGCTGCCATCAACCCGCTCAAGCCGATCGATGCCTACCCGCTCGAGGAGTACGAGCGGGTCCAGGCGGTCAATGCGACCTCTGCGGTGGCCCTCGCGCAGGCGGTCGTCCCCTCGATGAAGCGCAAGGGCTGGGGCCAGATCCTCAACATCTGCTCGATTACGCTGAACGGCGGCTGGTCCGACCTCACGGCCTATGTCGCCTCCAAGGGTACCCTTCTCGGGCTCACCCGTGTCATGGCGCGCGAGCTCGGCCGCTTCGGCATCCGCGTCAACGCGGTGAGCCCGGGCGCCATTCCGACCGCGCTCGAGAAGGAGGTCTGGGCCGATCAGCTGGAGAGCTACGAGAAGTTCCTGCTCGAGCATCAGGCGCTCAAGTTCCGCGGCCGTCCCGAGGACATCGCCGAGGCCATCCTGTTCCTGGTCTCCGAGCGGGCCCGCTTCATCACCGGGCAGAACCTGGCCGTCGACGGCGGGTGGTGGATGCATTGAACCTCCGGGCCGCCGAACGCCGTATACGGGCGATCGAGCTCGCCGTCGGCAATCTCCGTCTCGTCGTCCTGCCCGAGCTCGGCGGCGGGATCGCCCTCTTCGACTTGGTGCGCTCGACCGGCGCTCTCCCACTCTTCCGGCCGTGGGATGGCGCAAGAGCCGATCCGAACGCGCTGGGCTGCTACGTGCTCTGCCCGTTCTCCAACCGGATCTCCGGCGGCGGGCTCGAGGCCGGCGACCGGTTCTGGCCGCTCGCCCCCAATCTTGCCGGTGAGCCTTACCCGATTCACGGCGACGCCTGGCAGCAGCCCTGGACCGTCCGCGAGGCCAGCGCGGACGTGCTCACTTTGGTCCTCCAGAGCGGCGCGATGCCGCCCTTCATCTATCGGGCGGAGCTGCGCTACGAGCTGGCCGATAACGCGCTCCTCGCGCGTCTCACCGTCACGCATCGGGGCGAGGTGCCGGTGCCCTACGGCCTCGGCTTTCACCCATGGCTGCCGCGGACGCTGGCGACCACGCTGCAGGCGGCTGCCGAAGCGGTCTGGCTCGAGCGGCCGGACCACCTGCCGGATCGATGCCTGCCGGTCCGCGAGCGCCCGGAGTGGGACTTTCGGGCGCCGCGGCCCCTGCCCCGCTCCTGGATCAACAACGGCTTCGTCGGCTGGCCCGGTCGAGCGCAGATCCGCTGGCCGGAGCGCGGGTTCGGGCTCGAGATCGAGGCGAGCGACGCGCTCAAAACCTACGTCCTCTTCTCACCGGGCGCCGATGCCGACTTCTTCTGCTTCGAGCCGGTCTCGCACGCGGTCGATGCGTTCCATTTGCCCGGCGGGCCGCAGGCGCATGGGCTCAGGCTCCTGCAGCCCGGTGACTCGTTCGGGATCGAGTGTCGTTTTCGCATGATGGAGGACGGCTAGACCATCTGGAGGGAGGAGAGGATGGCCGCAGATCGGGTCGTCAGGGTCTATCAGGAGGACTGGTGGCCGTTCCAGAACCTGCCGGCAGCCCTCGGGCGTTTCACGGCAGAGACCGGTATCAGGGCGGAGCTTTCCTGGGATCGGGTCGGCGTCGGCTCGATCGAGAAGATGTTCGAAGAGATGCTCCATTCGTTCACGGACGACGACCCGCCCTTCGATCTCGTCTGTACGGACGAGGTGATGTTGCGGAAGTTCGCGGCCGAGGGCCGGGTGCTGCTCTTGAACGATCTGATGGCGAGGGACGGGATCGGCCTCGATGACGTCACGGCCGCCACCCGTGAGGCGGTGACCCTCGACGGCGAGGTGCTGGGTCTGCCCTGCGTCAACGTCTCGAACATGCTCCTGTTCCGGCGCGACCTGCTGGAGCAGTACGGCCTGGCGGTGCCGCAGAGCTGGGGCGAGGTCAAGGAGGTCGGCGGCCAACTCCAAGAAGCCGTGCGCAAGGACGGCACGGCCGGGTTCTATGGTTTCGCGACTCGCGGCGCGCCCGGAGGGGGCCACGCGGTCTGGACCATCTCGAGCTTCGTTGCCTCCTACGGTGCCGCCTGGTTCGATGCGGCCGGTCGGGCGACGGCGCAGAGCGAAGCGCACGAAGCGGCGCTCGCCACCTACGTCGACCTGCTGCGCGCCGTGGCGCCACCCGATCAGGCGCGGATCAGCTTCGTCGAGCTGATGCGCGATTTTCGCGCCGGGCGGGTCGGCATGATCCTCGAGGTGGGCATGGAGTACGCGCATCTGCTCCGCGACGACCCGGAGCTCGGCGCCAAGGCGGGGGTGGCGCTGATCCCGGCCGGGCCGGCCGGCCGCTTTGCCAACCTCTACTGCCCGCCCTACGCGATCCCGAAGAGCTCGAAACTGCGGGCCGAGGCCTGGGAGCTCTTGAAGTTTCTCTGCGCCCCGGCGCAGCTCCTGGATGACGGGCAAAAGGCCGAGGCGCTCGAGACCTCGTCGCTCCCGGTCCTCTACAGCCCGGAGTTCGACCGGCACTTCCGCCCCGATCTGCTCGCGGTCGCACGGGCGACGCGGGCGATCGCCTTCGAGGAGCGACCGTTGTCAACGCTGGGCATCGATGCCTGTACGATCGTCGGCGACCACACGACCATGGCGCTCACCGGCGAGCTCGGCATCCGGGCCGCCCTGGAGCGGATGCAGCAGGCTCTCGACCGCCTGCCGAAGCCGGCTCGTACCGGGCCCTGATGCAGCGACGCCTTGGCTTGATGCACCATGCTGGCCGGCCTCACCATGGCAGTCCGGCGCGGCATCGTGGCGATGCACCGCAGCGCCAGCGGGCAGGCGGCCGGGCTGCCAGGTCCAGACGCCCTATGTCGGGCCCGCCAAGTCTTCACCTTTGCGGGGCGCGCCCCGCTCCGCTCCGGGCCGACCACCGAGGTCGGCCCTGGGAGCCAGGCGCGCGCCGCCAGCCCAAGCGCGCATGATCAAGCGCGAAAGTTGGGACTTTCTGCGCTTGGTCCGATCGCAACAGAGGCCCGGGGATCATAGAGCGGGTTGGCCACCACGCGGAAGAAACTCTCCGTTTGATTCAAAGCATTAGCCGCGATCGTCGGCCGCCGCATCGGTGACTGGGAGCGGCTTGTAGGCCATGACCTTCATCTCGATGCGAAAATCGAACATGAAGTCGGTGCGAAACACCGAGCGCACCGGCCGATTGTCCTCGAAGTACGCGGCGTAGATCCGGTTGAACTCGTGAAAGTTGCGCGCGTCCCGCAGCCAGACCTGGCAGTCGACCACGTCGGCGAGGGTGCAACCGGCCAGCGCCAGCGTCTCCCCGAGCGCCTTGAATGTGCCGTGGACCTCCTCGGCGAAGGTCAGCTCCCCGAGCCGCGCACCGCTCGAGACGACGCGGCCGTGCGCGTCGTAAAGCGCCTCCTCGGGCGTGAACACGCGATCGCCCATGGCGCAGGTGATGACGAAATCGCCAGCACGCACGGCGCGCGAGATTGGAAACGGCGGCGCGCCGCCGTAATAGACAGGCGGATCCCTGCTCTCGCTCATGTTCCCCTCGCCGCGCTCGAGCGTCACCCGTGCGTATCGAGGGTGAGACCGGTCGTGTCGATCTCGGGCCTGCGGCCGGCGATCAGGTCGGCGACCGCGCGGCTCGAGCCGCAGGACATGGTCCAGCCGAGATGGCCGTGGCCGGCATTGACGAACAGATTGCGGACCGGCGTCGGCCCGAGATAGGGATTGCCCGAGGGCGCCATCGGCCGCAGCCCCGCCCAATACTTGGCCGTCTTCGGATCATAGCATTTGGCGAATTCGGGAAACACGCCGCTCACGTTGTCGACGATCGCCTGACAGCGGGTCCGGCTCGGGACCGTATCGTAGCCCATGAACTCGACCGAGCCCGAGCAGCGGTAGCGATCGCCGAGGCGGATCAGGCCGAACAGCCGGGTGTCGTCGATGATCGGCACCTTCGGCCCGTCCTCCCATCCCGCGGCCGGCACCGTCACGGTGACCCCCTTGGCCGGATAGATGTCGAGCCGGATGCCGAGCGGCCTGAGATGAATGGGCGTGTAGCTGCCCATCGCCGCGACGTAGTGATCGGCGCTCAGGGTCCCCTTGCTCGTCTCGACCGCATCGATCCGATCGCCGCTCTTGCGCAGCGCCTTGACCTCGGTGCCGAAGTGGCAGCGGACGCCGAGCTTCTGCTCGCAATACTGACGCAGCCCGGTCGTGAACTTGTGGCAGTCGCCGTGCTCGTCGGGCGGGAAGAACAGCCCGCCCACGAGGCTCGCCTCGACCGGCGCGAGCGCGGGCTCGATCGCCACGCAGCGTCTGGCATCGACGACTTCGAACACCATGCCGTGCGGGCGCATCGTCTCACACTCGATCCGGTTCTGCTCGAGCGCCTCCGGGCGCGTGTAGATCTTGAGCGTGCCTCTCTGCATCTGGTCGTAGTCGATCCCGGTCTCCTCACGGATCTCCTTGATGCAGCGGAGCGTGTAGAACGAGAGCCGGAGGTTGATCGTGGTGCTCCGGCGGTAGCGCTCCAGCGAGCAGTTGCGGACGAAGGCGAGCCCCCAGCGCCACATCCCCGGCAGGGCGCTGTAGCGGAGCAACATGGGCGCGTCCTCCTTGCCCAGCCACTTCCAGATGTTGGCCGGCATGCCCGGCCGCGACCAGGGCTCCGCTTCGCTGGTGTGGAGCACGCCGCCATTGGCGAAGCTCGTCTCCAGCGCGACGCCATCCTGGCGGTCGACCAGATGCACCTCGTGACCGAGCTTGGCGAGGTAGTACGCCGTGGTGGTGCCGATGACACCGCCGCCGAGGACGATCGTCTTCATGATCCCTCGCCTCTAGTAACCGCGCGCATCGATCGGCCAGATGTCGATCAGGCGGTCGCCCTCGACCAGATGCAGCCGGTCGTGCAGGTTCACGGTCGGATCGCAGTGCGGCGCCATGAGGGTGACCAGGCGCCCCAGCTCGAGACGCTGCGGGTCCGCGCCGTAGCGTACGCCGCCGTGCTCGTCGCCCATGAACTGGTAAGCGGCTCCAGGCGGCGCGCCGCGAAGGAACAGCGCCGGCCCGGCATCCGTCGCCATGGCCTTGAGGCCGGCGTCGATCACGGCGAGCTCGGCCTGATTGGCGCTAGTCACCCGGGCAGCGATCGAAAGCGAGGTCCGAAACGGCGAGCTGCCGTCCGGCGCCAGCTCGACGGCGCCGTACTGCTTGTCCATGAACAGATACGAGCCCGGCTGGATCTCGGTGAACGGGCCCTCCTCGAGATCGAGGTGATAGGTGCCGGTGCCGCCGCCGGTCACGATCGCTGGCGCCAGGCCCTCGGCGGCGAGGGCATCGAGGAAGGGCTCCAGGCGAACCCACTGCTCGGCCGCCTTGGCCTTGCGCTCGGCGTAGGCCGGCACATGCTGGAGATGACCGTAGTAAGCCTGGACGCCCCGATAGCTGAGCTGCGGCAGGTCCGCGATCCGCCGGGCGAGACGGACGGCGTCCGCGACCGAGGTCACGCCGGTCCGCCCCTGGCCGACGTCGATCTCGACGACGACGCCGAGCGGCATCGCGGGCGATGCGGCGCCGGCGAGCGCGACGACTCCGACCTCGCTGTCGGCAACCACCGCCATGTCGCCGACCGTCGCGTGCGCGCGGATCAGCCGCAGCACCATGTCCGGGGCGACGACTGGCGAGGTCACGAGGATGCCCCCGAGGCCAGCTGCGGCCATCACCTCGGCCTCGCGCACCGTGGCGCAGCAGAGACCGATCGCGCCGGCCTCGAGCTGGCGCCTCGCGATCGTCGTGCACTTGTGCGCCTTGACGTGCGGCCTAAGCTGCCGCCCGCACCGGCGCACCTGCTCTGCCATGGTGCCCAGGTTGTGCTCGAAAAAATCGGCCTCGAGCAGCAGACACGGGGTCGAGAGCCGCTCGCGTGCGCCGGGCTCGCCGATCAGGGCATCGTTGGGTCCGCGTGACATCGCTCAGCCCCCCAGGCTCAGGTGTGCGACCGCAAACGGTTGCAGCGTGAGACCCTGGCCGGCGAACGGCTCGCTCTGCTCGCCGAACGCTGGATCCTTGACCGCCGCCTCGAAGCTGGCCTCGTCCAGCGTCCAGAGCCTGGCCGGCCCGGTTGGCCCCTCGAGGCGGACCTCCAGGGGTTCCTCGCGCAGGTTCGCGAGCCAGAGCTGCGCCGTACCGCCATCGCGCCAGGCGACGGCGCGCAGGCGGCCGGGATCGCTCGAGTGGGCGTCGATCCGGCGCGCCCCGGCGGCGCACGCAAGGCCGCGG
>JBKPDM010000191.1:0-5106 GCA_046727895.1 Pseudomonadota bacterium
GAGGTCTGATGGGCGCTGCAGAAGAGCATCAGGAAATTGAGCTGAAGATGGGCGAACCGCCATGGCTATAACCAATCGTGACCGTGTCGGCCGGGCGATGGATATTCTCGCGATCGGGCTGGCGCCGTTCGCCGAACGCCAGATGGACGCGCGGGTCGGAGCGAGCTGGCGTAAGTGGATCGACCACGATCGCCAACGCAAGTTCGAGCGCAATCCGGACGGCTCGCTGCGTTGGGATACTCAGGCGCTCCTCCAGACGATGGTGCAGAACTGGCGGGATGTGTTCGAGCAAACGCTTGGCCACCCAGGGCGCTCTTTGGTGGGCGAGCTGATCGACGTTCGCAACAAGTGGGCGCATCAGGAGGCCTTTTCCTACGAGGACACACACCGCGCCCTCGATAGCGCCCAGCGATTGCTGAATTCGGTCTCGGCCGGCGGCCAGGCGGTGGAGATCGACAAGATGCGCCAGGAGGTGCTCCGGACCATGTTCGCGGAGCAGGCCCGCCAGCAGACCCGGCGCCAGTCGATCGAGGTCGAGGGCACGCCGCAGACCGGCCTCAAGCCCTGGCGCGAGGTGGTCACGCCCCATCCCGACGTGGCGAGCGGCCGCTACGTCGAGGCCGAGTTCGCTGCCGACCTCGCCCAGGTGCAGCGCGGCGACGCGTCGAAGGAATACGGCGATCCGGTCGAGTTCTTTCGCCGCACCTTCCTGACCGACGGCCTGACCCGCCTGCTCGAGAGTGCGCTTCGGCGCATCACCGGGCAGCCGGGCGGCGATCCGGTGATCGAGCTGCAGACCAACTTCGGCGGCGGCAAGACCCACTCGATGCTCGCCTTGCATCACATCTGCGGTCACCAGGACCCGAAGACGCTGCCGGGCGTAGATCAGATCATGGCGGTCGTGGGGCTCACGAGCCTGCCCCACGTCCAACGGGCGGTCCTGGTGGGCACGGCGCTGTCGCCGAGCGAGGTCTGGACGCGGGGCGGGGTGGAGAGACACGCACGCTCTGGGGCGAGCTCGCCTGGCAGCTGCTCGGCGCCGACGGCTATAAGCTGGTCGAGGCCTCGGACCGGAATGGCGTCAGCCCGGGGTCCGATCTGCTGCACGAGCTGCTGGCCGCGTCGGCGCCGTGTCTGATCCTGATCGACGAGTGGATCGCGTTCGTCCGCCAGCTCTACAGCGCGAGCGGTCTGCCGGCCGGGAGCTTCGATAGCAACATCACTTTCGCCCAGGCGCTGACCGAGGCGGTCAAGGCGACGCCCGGCGCCCTGCTGGTGGCAGCGCTGCCGCAGTCGCGGATTGAGATTGGTGGCGAGGGCGGCGATGTGGCCCTGGACCTTCTCAAGAATACCTTCGGCCGGATCGAGAGCTCGTGGCGGCCGGCGAGTGCCGATGAGGGCTTCGAGATCGTGCGCCGGCGGCTGTTCCAGCCGATGGCCGAGCGCGAGTCCTTCGCCGCGCGCGATAACGTGATCAAGGCGTTCGCCACCATGTACCGCGACAACGGCGCCTCGTTCCCGTCCGAGTGCAGCGACAGCGACTACCGGCGGCGGATGGAGGCGGCTTATCCCATTCACCCCGAGCTGTTCGACCGGCTGAACAACGACTGGGGCGCGCTCGACCGCTTCCAGCGCACCCGCGGCGTGTTGCGGCTGATGGCGAACGTGATCCACTGCCTCTGGGAGCGCGGCGACAAAAGCCTGATGATCCTGCCGTCGAGCGTTCCGCTCGACGATGCCCTGGTGCAGTCCCGCGTGACCCGGCTGCTCGAGCAGAAGTGGGACGCGATCATTAGCGCCGACATCGACGGCGAGACCTCCAAGCCGCTCGCGATCGACCGCGACAACCCGAACCTGGCGCGCTACTCGGCGACGCGCCGGGTGGCGCGGACGATCTTTATGGCCTCGGCGCCAACCTACGGCGGGCCCAACCCCGGGATCGATGACCGGCGCATCCGGCTCGGCTGCGCGCAACCGGGCGAGACGCCGGGCTCGTTCGGTGATGCGTTGCGCCGGCTCGCGGACGGTGCGACCTATCTCTACGTCGACAGCGGCCGGTACTGGTTCTCGGTACAGCCCAGCGTGACGCGCACCGCCGACGACCGCGCGAGCGCGCTCGAAGCGGATGACGTCTGGGCCGAGCTGATCGGGCGGCTTCGGGCGGACCGGGAGCGGGGTCCGTTCGCCGCCGTATATGTGGTCCACGAAAACAGCCCCGAGGTGCCCGACGAGACGGAGGCGCGCCTCATCGTGCTCGGGCCCGACTATCCGCACGACAACAACGCCGAGAGTAAGGCCAGAGCAGCCGCGGTTGCGATACTGACCACGCGCGGCCAGCAGCCGCGCATCTTCCGCAATACGCTCTTGTTTCTCGCGCCCGATCAGCGAAGGCTCGGCGAGCTGGAGCAGGCGATGCGGCTGCTCATGGCTTGGCGCTCAATCGTGCAGGATCAGGAGACGCTCAACCTGGACGCCTTCCAGCTCCGGCAGGCAAGAAGCAAAGCCGAAGAGTGGGACAAGACCGTCACCGCTCGCATCGGCGAAACCTGGGTGTGGGCGATGGCGCCGTATCAGCCCGATCCGAAGCAGCCCAGGATCGAATGGGCGATTAATCGTGTCAGCGGTCAGGATCCGATCGCCAGGCGCGCCAGCAAGCGCTTCGAAAGCGACGAGGCCCTGCTCACCCAGCTCGGGGCTCGGCGACTGCGCACTGCCCTCGACCAGTTCGATCTCTGGCGCGACCGGGATCATATCGAGGTCAAGCAGCTGCTCGCCGACTTCGCCACCTACCTCTACCTGTCGCGTCTGCGCGACCGGCAATTGGTGATCGACGCGATCCGCTCAGCGGTCAGCCAACTCGTCTGCGATCATTTCGCCTATGCCGACGGCTACGACGACGCTGGGCAGCGCTACGTCGGCTTAGCGGCCACCGGCGGCGGTGCGACAGCAATCGATCCTTCTGGCCTGATCGTGAAGCCCGAGGCCGCGTTGGCCCAGATCGGAGAGCGAATCGACACCCCGACGCCACCTACAGGCGACGGGGAGGACGGCGGCAAAGCGCCGCCAGAACCTCCCGGACCGAGCCTACCCCGGCGCTTCTACGCCAGCGTGACGATCGACCCGAACCGCGCTGGCCGCGATGTCGGCCGGATCGCCGAGGAGGTCCTCCAGCATCTGACCACCTTGCCCCGCGCCGGTGTGCGCCTGACGCTTGAGATCGAAGCCGATGCCCCCGATGGCATCCCGGATGATGTTCAACGCGTGGTCGCCGAGAACTGCCAGACCCTGAAGTTCACCTCGCACGGATTCGAGCATGGCTAACGCGGCCTCACGACAATAGCCCACCGGGCCGCTTCAGGGCCCGGCGCACGGTCGCCTCGCTGGTGCCTAGTTTGGCAGCGATCCTCCGGAACAGCCGGTTATGGCTCTCTTGGCAGGAGTTGTACGTGAGCCCGTGACCCTCCCTGCTGCCGAAGTAGACCAGCCCCGGCGGTAGGTAGAGCTTCGCCACCCGGCGCGGAGGCGCGCCGTCGGCTCGAACAAGCGGGCAGAGGAACCACCACCTGAGTCCACCGAAGTTGGGGCGCGTGCTCGTCAGCCGGACCCGGTAGTCGACCGGGTTGCCACTCGCGGTGTAGCGGAGCCGCATCCACGCGTGGGCTGGAGTGATGTCCGCCTCGAAGCCGATCGTGGCGAAGGGCTCGGCCTCACCCGTCCGTTTCCACGACAACGACCCGGAGGTCCATGCACCAGGGACCACGAGCCGCTCGCGAGCGAGATCCGCGATGGAGAGGACGAGGCACTCCTCGACCGTCATCCCCTTGTCGTGCCAGCGCCAGCGTCCGCTCTGCGACCCGCCCATCGAAAAAGATACTCAGAGAGATTTTCCTAAATCAACAAGGGGTGCCCGGCCAACTGCTTGATTTTGAACGGTTTCGCATCAGCACGCTCCCCGGCATTTTGCCGTTCGAAGCCATTCACGAACGCGTGCGTGAGGCCTGGAGGTCGCGCAGCTCCCGGAGCAACCTGAACAGGCTCCGCTCGGTCGCGCTCCTGTAGCGGAGCGCGAGGTCGATGGTTCCGGGTCCAGTCGCGTCCTTCGCCATCGCCCGGCCCAGTGTCGGCAGGTCATCCTCCTCGGCCGACCCGATCTCGGCCAGCTGCGCCGTCGCTTCCCGATGCCCGGCCTCGTCGGTGATTGAGGCCTCGCGAACCATCAGCTGCTCGAAGGCGTCGACCTCGCACCTCTTCTGGAGTCGAACGGCACGCTCCCTCTCGACCTCCAGCAGCCGGCCGGTGAGGGCGCCGAGTTCCGCCCGCTCCGCCCGGCGCAGGCGCCACATGCCCATCGCGACGCGCTCGACCATGAACTCCTCGACCACGCCTTGCGGCTGCACATCAGCTGTAACGTGTCGGGTCAGATCTTCGAGCTCGCTCGCATCCTCGCCCGGCAGCACCGGCGTCGACGCACGGAGGCCATGCAGCAGTCGATTGAGGCTCGCGCGGGCTTGCCCGCGCCCGGTCCGCGGGCCGGTCGACTTCCGGGCGTTGGCCCGGTTTGCCCGCGTCCTGTTCGAGAGCGTCGTCATTACACGGCCCGCGATTGTTTCCCAAGTCAGCCAACGGTAGCATCAAGCGCTACGATTGTCGCCCACTGTGCAGCGACAATCTGACATGGCCCGACGGGCGACAGTAAGAATGGCCGGTTTGGGAAGTCAGTTGCGTCGGAAGATGTAGTCTTTGCGGGGCCCTTTCTGACGGCCGATCTGACCCCATTGACAGGTTTCGCCAAGATCGAAGCGTTTCGGGGGCGAATGAGCGACGAGACTGCCGGACAGCAGTTGGCCGCTGCGCGGATCGAAGACGATCCGCTGCTCGCCGTGCTGCGTGAAGGTGCCCGGCAGATGCTGACCCACGCGATCGAGGCCGAGGTGGCGGCCTTTCTGGCGGTGCACGCCGATCAGCTCGACGAGGAAGGGCGCCGCCGTGTGGTCCGCCATGGCCATGCCCCGAAGCGAGCGCTTCAGACCGGGATCGGCCCGATCGAGGTCCGGCGCCCTCGCGTGCGCGACCGCGGCGCAGACGACGAGAGCACGCGCATCCGTT
>JBKPDM010000192.1:0-2157 GCA_046727895.1 Pseudomonadota bacterium
CGTGGGCGGCGCCTTCTTCGCTGCCTTTCTGCAGAGCGTCTACCCGGCGACGTACAGCGTCACCGATTCGGTCTACTTCATGCTGTACTGCTTTCTCGGCGGGCTCGATTTCATCTTCGGGCCCGTGGTGGGCGCCTTCCTGTTGGTGATCAGTTTCGAGCTGCTGGCCGACCTGCAGGAATACCAGGCGCTGATCTACGGCGTCCTGATGATCTCCTGCATCCTCTGGCTGCCGAACGGCATCCTCAGCCTCTCCCTCCGGCGTGACGCGGTCGAGCGGGACGAGACGGTCGAGGCGCCGCCGCTCGAACCCGGCGCCAGAAAGGAGGCGGCTGGGTGAGCCTGCTCGAGGTCAGAGAGCTCACTAAGCGCTTCGGCGGCCTGACGGCGGTCAACGCCGTCACCTTCGACGTGGCCGAGGGCGAGATCCTCGCCGTGATCGGCCCGAACGGCGCCGGCAAGAGCACGCTCTTCAAGCTGATCACCTCGTTCCTGCCGCCGACCTCAGGCGGAGTGACCTTCGCGGGCGAGGCGATCTCGGGCCTCAGGCCTCATGTCGTGGCGCGCCGTGGCGTGGTCCGCACCTTCCAGGAGACCACCATCTTCCGGGAGATGACCGCCCTCCAGAACGTCGTCGTGGCGCATCATCTGAGCTGCAAGGCGGGCAGTCTCGGCATCTTCGTCAACAGTCCGGCCGCCCGTGCCGACGAGGCGGCGTTTCGCGCCAGCGCCGCCGAAATCCTCGACTATCTCGGCCTCGGCGCGGTCAAGGACGTGCATGCGCGCAACCTACCGCACGGCTATCTGCGCGCCCTCGGCATCGCGCTCGCCATGGCCGCCGAGCCCAAGGTGCTGCTGCTCGACGAGCCGTTCGCCGGCATGAACCCCGAGGAGACCGAGCGCGCGGTCGAGATGTTGCAGGGGATCCGGGATCGGGGCGTCACCGTGCTCCTGGTCGAGCACGACATGTCGGCGGTGATGCGGATCAGCGACCGCATCGTCGTGCTCAACTTCGGCACTAAGATCGCGGAGGGCGCACCGGCCGAGATCCAGCGCGACGAGACCGTGATCGAAGCCTACCTCGGGCGCGAGGACGACGAGGTCGAGGCCGCCTGATGTACTTCGAAATGAAGAGCGTTACGGTGCGCTACGACAAGGTGCGGGCGCTCAAAGGCGTCTCGATGCAACTCGAGCAGGGCGCGATCGTCGCCCTGATCGGCGCCAACGGCGCCGGCAAGACCACGACGCTGCGCGCCATTACCGGGCTCTCGCGCGCCGCTTCTGGCGAGATCTGGTTCGATGGCCGGGCAATCGAACGCGAGCGGCCCGAGCGGATTGTGGCCCTTGGCATCTCGATGGTACCCGAAGGTCGCCACATCTACCCCTACATGTCGGTGCGCGACAACCTGCTGATGGGCGCCTACCTGCGCACCGACAGGGCCGCGATCCGGACGGATCTCGACAAGGTGTTCGCGCGCTTTCCGCGCCTCAAGGAGCGGAGCCGGCAGCAGGCCGGAACGCTCTCCGGCGGCGAGCAACAGATGGTGGCGATGAGCCGCGCGCTGATGGCCCGCCCCAAGCTCCTGCTGCTCGATGAGCCCTCGCTTGGCCTCGCACCGATGCTGGTGCGCGAGATCGCCCGCGCGATCACCACGATCAATCAAGAGGATCGGGTGAGCGTGGTCCTGGTCGAGCAGAACTCGCGTATGGCCCTTCGGATCTCGTCGCATGCCTATGTGCTGGAGACCGGGCGCGTGGCCCTCTCGGGCCCCTCGCGCGAGCTGATCGACAACGATCACGTCCGCCGCCTGTACCTCGGCGGCTGAGGCCCCCGAGGCGGCGCGCCGCAGGGCGCTCGAAGCGAGCACGCGCTTGGCGCGGGATAACGAAAACGCACGATCCCGTCGCGAAGTGGTCGAGGACAACTGCACGGCTTGTCACAGCCTCGACTACATTCGCATCAATGCGCCATTCATGGATCGCAAGATCTGGCAGGCCGAGGTTAACAAGATGATCAACGTCTTAGGCGCGCCGATCGAGTCGAACGACGCGGCCGCCATCGTCGACTACCTGGTCAAGAATTACGGCAGCGGCGGCTGATCGCCCGGCCCTCGCGGCGGGATTGGTTCGCTCCCCACATCATCGAAGGGATACCGT
>JBKPDM010000193.1:0-4019 GCA_046727895.1 Pseudomonadota bacterium
CTGGTTCGGTTCCGTCAGCGCCGCACATGGCCGCGGTTCTCGCATGTGCCGGGATTGTGGTAAAGCAAAATTCTATCTTTAGTTGATTTCAAGCCGTACGGGCTGACCGGGCGTCAGCGTCTGCAGACGCGTGGCCTGACCGAGGGTCTCGAACGCCTGCACGAGATCGGCCTGGCTTTCGGTGAAGTGGCCCCAGCCATCGTTGTGCACGGCGACCAGCCGAGCGCCCGGGAAGGCATGCGCCGTCTCGAGCGCGTCGTTGTTGTCCATGGTGACGTGGAACGGTCCGCGCGGCTTGGCCGCGCCCGCGAACAGGATCACGAGGCGGGGCCGGAAGCGACGCGCGACCTCGGCCACGCCCTCGTACCAGACGGTATCGCCGGTCACGTAGACGGCGTCGCCCGGCGCCTCGATCCCGAGCGCGAAGCCGATCACCTCGCCCGCGATCGGCTCGATTCCGGGCGGGCCGTGGCGCGCCGGCGTCGCCGTGATCAGGAGCCGCCGCCCGCTCTGGCTGTCGAGATGCGCCGTCTGCCATGGTGCGAGCCCGCGGACCGCGCCGCCCAACCGCTCGGCGCCGCTCGGCGTGCTGAAGATGCGTCCGGCGCGCGGCAGGAACGCCCGGCCGGACCGGTCGAGATTGTCGAAATGCTGGTCGTGGCTCAACAGCACCGCATCGATCGGGCCGAGCGCGTCGGCCGCGAGCGCGGGGCCACGGTGCTTCTCCAGGGTGATGCCGCGGGCATCGTAGCGGCCCGGCGGATCGAAGGTCGGATCGGTGAGCAGGTGCAGGCCGGCAAGCTCGATCAGAACGGTCGGGCCGCCGATCAGGGTGAGCGTCGTCTCCAGGCTGGCCATGGCACGGGCCTCCAAGCCAAGGTTGGGTATGCGGGCCGGAGAGGCCCATGGCGAGGAGATAAGGGTCGCCGCCGGCGAGGGAACTCGGTAGTCTCGCGCCATGTCCGATCGCCTGCGCATAGCCATCGACTGGGAAGGCGTCCGCCCGTTCGAGAGGGACGGTTGAGCACTCCTCGCGTTCACCATTAAATGAGTGCCCGCGCAGGCCTCGGCGATCTGGCCGACGTGATGCTGCTCGGCGGCCTGCATCTGTTGCCGCCCGAGACCGCGCACCGGTTCGCGATCCGGGCAATCGCGTCAGGCCGCGGGCCGCGGGTTGTCTTGCCGGAGCGCCCCCGGCTCCGGACCAGGTTCTTGCGGTTCGAGCTCGCCCATCCGCTCGGCCTTGCCGCGGGCTTCGACAAGAACGCCGAGGCGGTCGCGGGCCTCTTCGGCCTCGGCTTCAGCTTCGTCGAGGTCGGCACGGTGACGCCGCGACCTCAGGCGGGCAATCCCCGGCCGCGGCTGTTTCGCCTCGCGCGCCAGCAGGCCCTGATCAACCGCATGGGTTTCAACAACGACGGTCTCGAGGCGATGCGCGCCCGGCTCGAGGGGCTGGGGCCGTGGCCCGGGCCGCTCGGCGTCAATATCGGCGCCAATCGCGCCAGTGCCGATCCGATCGCCGATTACGTCGCCTGCCTGCGCGCGCTCTACCCGCTGGCCGACTACGTCGCGGTCAACGTCTCGTCGCCGAACACGGCCGGCCTGCGCGAGCTGCAGCGCCGCGAGCGGCTGCTCGAGCTGCTCACGGCCCTGCTCGAGACGCGCGGCGCGCTGGCCGCCGAGCGCCACCCTGCCAAGCCGCTGCTGCTCAAGATCGCCCCCGACCTCGCGCCCGAAGACGAGGCCGAGATCGCCGAGGTCGCCCTGCAGCTTAGCGTCGACGGCCTGATCATCAGCAACACGACTGTCGATCGGCCCGACATCGTGACCGGCCGCTATCGCGACGAGGCCGGTGGGCTCAGCGGCGCGCCGCTCTTTCTGCGCGCGACCGAGCAGCTGCGCCGATTCTTCACCCTGACCCGGGGCCGGCTCGCGCTGATCGGGGTCGGTGGCATCGCGAGCGGCGCCGACGCCTACGCCAAGATTCGTGCCGGCGCGGCGGCTCTTCAGCTGTACACCGCCCTCGTCTACCAGGGACCGCGAGTGATCGAGCGCATCCTCGGCGAACTCGACCGCCGCCTGGCAGAGGACGGTTACGCGCAGCTCGGCGACGCCATCGGCGCCGACGCCCGCATCTGAAAGCGTCGCTTCAGGTGCGGGTCGCCGAGTCGTCGAAGCGGCGCAGCCGTTCCGCCCCGCGCAGACGCGGGCGGCGCCTTTCCGGGCACGGCAGGGGCCGCCTCGGCGACCTGTCCAGCTGCTCGTCCTCCTCCGTTCGGACGATCTCGGTCATGGACATGCCGGTCAACGCGGCGAGCAGCCAAGGTCTTGGCAAGTTTTCCATCGTCATGCTTCGACCCCACGGTAAAATTCTACCTTCTCGCGTGTGGCGATTCCCACTCGGCAACCGCCAATACGCAAAACAGTGTGAGCCCAAGAAAATTCCTTTGTACACGAGAGCGTGTGCAGACGCGAGCAGGCCCGCCTCGATCCGGCACGGTCACGTGCGCCACGATCACGATTGACGGCGGCCCGGCCCGCGGGCTAGGTTCCGGCCTACGTGGTGATTTGGGCCGGCTGGCTTGCAGGCCACGTAAAACAAGCTGCTAAAAGGCCGGGTCGCAGGAGCGCCCTGGCCGATGGCCGGGGCGATTGCTTTTGGAGATCCTGCGATGGGCCAGACTTGGCGCCCCCGCACCCTGCTCGTCCATGGCGGCAGCGTGCGCTCGGAGTTCGGCGAGACCTGTGAAGCTCTCTACCTGACCTCGGGCTTTCGCTATCGGCGCGCCGAGGACGCGCTCGAGCGGTTTGCCGACCGGCAGTCGGGCTATGTCTATTCGCGCGTCGCCAATCCGACCGTGCGCATGTTCGAAGAGCGTCTGGCGCTGCTCGAAGGCGCCGAGGAGGCGGCGGCGACCGCGACCGGCATGGCCGCCGTCCACGCCGCCCTGATGAGCCAGCTGCGGGCCGGTGACCGGGTGGTCGCGGCACGCCTCCTGTTCGGCTCCTGTCAATACATCCTGAGCGAGATCCTGCCGCGCTTCGGTGTCGAGGTGACACTGGTCGAAGGCGCCGATCTCGACGCCTGGGCTGCGGCGCTGGACCGGCCGACGACGCTCGTGTTCTTGGAGACGCCGGGCAATCCGACCCTCGAGCTGATCGACGTCCGGGCGGTCGGCGAGCTCGCCCATCGGGCCGGCGCCAAGGTGATCGTCGACAACGTGTTCGCGACACCGATCCTGCAGCGCCCGCTCGAGCTCGGCGCCGATCTGGTGGTCTACTCGGCGACCAAGCACATCGACGGCCAGGGGCGTTGCCTCGGCGGCGCGATCCTCTGCGATCGGGCGCTGCGCACCGATGTGCTCCAGCCTTACCTCAAGCACACCGGGCCGGCGCTCAGCCCGTTCAACGCCTGGATCCTGCTCAAGGGGCTGGAAACCCTGGCGCTGCGCGTCGAAGAGCACAGCCGGAACGCGCTCGCCCTTGCGCAGTTTCTGGAGGCGCATCGGGGCGTCGAGCGGGTGTTCCATCCCGGCCTGCCGAGCCACCCGCAGCACGAGCTGGCGCGCCGCCAGATGACCGCGGGCGGCGGCCTCCTTGCCTTTCGCACCGGCGGCGGCCGCCAGCGTGCCTTCGCGGTGCTGAACCGCCTGCGCCTGATCGCGATCTCCAACAATCTGGGTGATACCAAGTCACTGATCACCCATCCGGCGACGACCACCCACGAACGCTTCAGCGCCGACGCGCGGGCGAGCCTGGGCATCACCGAAGACCTGCTTCGCCTCTCGGTCGGGCTCGAGGACCCGGCCGACCTGATCGCGGATCTGGATCAGGCGCTGGCGGTCGCGGCATCGCCCAGAAATCGACGCGCCGGACCAATCGATGATTGCGTTCTGGCTTCGGATGCCTCAGAATGACGGGGTCTTTAAGAAAATCCAGGACAGCTCCGGTCGGGGTCGCCAGGGATCGCTATGGGAGGTGGCGATGCGACACAGCACTGTGAGTCAGATCATGAGTTG
>JBKPDM010000194.1:0-10680 GCA_046727895.1 Pseudomonadota bacterium
CGCGTGAGTGATCGAAAATGACCGATCCGTACCGGGCGCACGAACCGCCGCAGCACCTCGCAGAACCGCTGGTCGCGGTGAACGTCAGCACGCAGTCCCGGCCTTCGAAGGGAAGAGCCGGGCGCTGGGGGTGCACGGCGGCAATTGGCCGGCGGCGAAGGGCACCTGGCGGTCATGGATGCCGCGTAGCGACCGATCCACCGCCGGTGTTTACAATGCCACGTCGAATAGGCTGCCCCCGCGACCCTGTTGGATCGGGGCTAGCGCTCGCGGAGTGCCCTAGCCCTGGCCTTGAGGATGGGCTTCAGGAGGTAGTCCATGACCGTCTTCTCGCCGGTCAGGATGTCGACCTGGGTGGTCATCCCGGGAATGATCGGCAGAGGCCGGCCCGCCTTGTGCAGCGCGTTGTCGTTGGTGCGCACCCGGACCCGATAGAAGCTGTCGCCGTGTTCGTCGGTGATCGTATCCGCGCTGATGTCCTCGACGACGCCGTCGAGGCCGCCGTAGATGGAGAAATCGTAGGCGGTCACCTTGACTATCGCCGACTGACCCGGCCGCAGGAATGCGATGTCGGCGGGCCGGACCTTGGCCTCGACCAGAAGGGTGTCCTCGAGCGGGACGATTTCGACCAGATCCTGGCCCGGCTGGATGACGCCGCCGACGGTCGTGATCAGCAGTCGCTTGACCGTACCCCGGACGGGCGAGCGGACCTCGGTGCGATTGACCCGATCGGCGGCGGCGGTGATCACCTCGGCCAACGCCGTCGCCTCGGCCTGGGCGGTGTTCAGCTCCCGCTGGGCATCGGCGCGAAAATTGAGCCGCCGCTCTTCGATCCGCCGATTCGCCTCGCCTAGCGCGGCCTCGAGGCGGGGCACCGCCAGGCGCGTGGCATCGAGCTCGCCTTGCAGATCGTTGACCTGTCGCTGCTGGCGCAGCAGCTCCAGCTTCGCCACGACGTGGCTGGCGGCCAGCGGCTCGGTGATCGCGAGCTCCTGGCTGGCGAGGTCGCGGGAGCGGGTCAGCTGGGCGAGCCGGGTCTGCTGTTCGGCGAGCTCCTGTTTGCGCTGCTCGGCCTGGCTGCGCAGGATCGCGAGCTCGGATTGCAGATCCTCCTGGCGAGCACGGTACAGATCCCGCTCGTTGCTGGCGACCACAGGAGCGTCGGTCAGGACCTCAGGGGGGAACGAAATGTCGGTTTCCCCGACCTCGGCGCGCAGCCGGGCGAGCGAGCCGAGCAGCGCGAGGTAGCGCTTGCGGTTCTCGCGCAGGTCGCTCGCCGCGCGCACGTTGTCGATCCGCAGCAACACCTGATCCCGATCGACGATGTCGCCTTCGTGGACAGCGATGGCGGCGACGATGCCGCCTTCGAGGTTCTGGACCACCTGAACCTGGCTCGAGGGAATAACCTTGCCGTCGCCGCGCGTGACCTCGTCGAGCTTCGCCCAGCTCGCCCACGCGAAGAAGATCGCGAAGAACGCCACGATGGTCAGCAGCAGCAGATGGGCAAAGATCCGCGGACCTTGCAGGTGGGCGCCCGCGCGACCGAGGATGAACTCGGCGTCCTTCCTGCCCGGCCGCCCGCCGCCCGCTGCCGGTCGACGGTCGATCGGGGCCGGGCGGTCCGCGGTCGAGACGGCACGGTTCGCCATCGCCTGCCCTTTCACGCCTTCGCCCGGATCCGCCCGGCGGCCAGGGCTTTCAGCACCTCGTCGCGCGGACCGTCGGCGACGATACGCCCGGCGTCGAGCACGATCAGCCGCTCGACCAGCGAGAGCACCGAGGCCCGATGGGTGACCAAAATCAGGGTGCGGCCGGCCAGTACCGCCTCGAGGCGCTGCTTGAGCCGGACCTCGGCGCCGTTGTCCATGGCGCTGGTCGGTTCGTCGAACAGCAGGATCGGCGGATCGAGCAGAAGCGCCCGGGCCACTGCCACGGCCTGGCGCTGCCCGCCTGAGAGGCTCTCGCCGCGCTCGCCGACGTTGAGGTCGAAACCGAGCGGATGGCGCGCGAGGAAGTCCTCGACGCCGGCGATCTGCGCCGCCTGCAGCACCGCCTGGTCATCGGCGAAGGGCGCCCCGAGCGTGATGTTGTCGCGCACCGTGCCGTGGAACAGGAACACGTCCTGCGGCACGCAGCCGATGTTGCGGCGCAGGTCGGCGGGATCGATCTGGCGCAGATCGGTGCCATCGAGCAGCAGCGCACCGCGCTCCGGCTCGTACAGCCCCAGCACCAGCTTCTCGATCGTCGTCTTGCCGGAGCCGATCCGGCCGATCAGCCCGACCCGCTCGCCCGCGCCGATCGCGAAAGAGACGTCGTCGAGGGCCGGGAACTTCTGGCCGGGGTAGCTGAACGTCAGGTTCTTGAACTCGACCCGGCCGCGCAGCTCGGGCCGGTGGACGAAGCGAACCTGCGCCGGCCGTTCGCTCGGCAACGACATCACCTGGTTGAGGGCCTCGTAGGCCGCCCGCGCCTGGTGATAGCGGGTCAGGAGCCCGGCGACCTGGGCGAGCGGCGCCATCGCCCGACCGGTGATGATCGTGCAGGCAACCAGGGCGCCGACCGTCATCAGCCCGTCGGCGATGCGATAGACGCCGAAGATGACCACCCAGACCGTGACCAGGTTCTGGGCGAACGCCGCGAAGTTGACGCCCAGCGCCGAGAGGAAGCGCGCCCGCGTGGCCGACCTGGCGGTAGCGCCCACGTACTGCTCCCAGTCGCGCTGCATCCGGCCTTCGGCACCGATGCTCTTGATGGTCTCGAGCCCGCTGATGCTCTCGACCAGGATGCCGTGCTTCTGGGCCGCTTCCCCGAACGACCGGCGAACGACGCGGTTAAGCGGCATCTGCAGGATCAGCCCGACCGCGATGACCAGCGGCACGGCGACCGTCGGGACGATCGCAATCGGCCCGCCGATCAACCAGACGATGGCGATGAAGAACATCACGAACTGGAGGTCGACCAGGGTGACCAGGCTGGCCGAGGTAAAGAAGTCGCGCAGGCTTTCGAATTCGCGCAGATTGTTGGCGAACGCCCCCGCCGAAGCGGGTCGGGCCGCCATGCGGATGCCCAGAACCTGCTCGAAAATCCGCGCGGCGAGCTTGATGTCGGCGATCTTGCCGGCGCTGTCGACGAAATAGCCGCGCAGATTGCGCAGCAGAAAATCGAACAGAAAGACGGTCAGCGCGCCGAATGCCAGCACCCAAAGCGTCTCGATCGCGCGATTCGGCACGACGCGGTCGTACACGTTCATGATGAACAGTGGGCTGGCGAGCGCGAACGCGTTGATCAGCACCGCCGCGAGCGCGACTTCGGCGTAGATCGGCCAGGACTGGGCGAGCGTGCCCCAGAACCAGCTGCCGGTGCTCGGAGTCTCGACCCGCTCGGTGCGCCGATCGAAGCGCGCCTCCGGCCGTGCGAACAGCGCGTAACCGGTATACCGCCCGGCGAGCTCAGCGCGAGGCAGCTCGAGCGAACCGCGGCCGGTCTCGGGCAGGACAATCCGGGCGCGCTCCCCGGCCAGCCACTCGACCAGAACGCAGGCGTCACGCCCCTCGAGGAGCAGGACGCAGGGCAGCGTGAGCGCGCTGATCGGCGGCGGTCGCCCTGAGCACGGTGGCCGGCGATGCTGCGGCCACCACCCTCGAAGACACGGTGCGGGCGGCGCTGGCGACCAATCCCGAAGTCGGCGTGGTCAGCGCGGACCGTCAGGCGATCGACCAGGAGCTACGTCAGGCACGCGCTCAATATATGCCGTCGATCGATCTGCGCGGCGCGGCCGGTCCCGAATACACCGACAGCGTCGCGACCCGCGACCGGCCATCGCGAGGATCTGGTGGCGGTGACTCGACCACGCTGATGCGTTATGAGTCGCAGATCACCCTCTCGCAAATGCTGTTCGATGGCTTTGCCACGCAAAGCGAGGTCGACCGCCAGCTCGCGCGGATCGATTCGGCCTCGTTTCGGGTGCAGGAGGCAGCGGAGTTCGTCGGTCTCGACGCGATCGAGGGTCATCTCGAGGTGCTGCGCAATCAGGTCCTGGTGCGGCTCGCCCAGGAAAATCTGGCCGAGATTCAGCGCATCCTTGGTCAGGTCCGGCAGCTGGAAGCTCAGGGTGCCGGCTCGGTCGCTGACGTCCTTCAGACCGAGTCGCGACTCGCCGACGCGAAGAGCTCTCTTGCCAGAACGATGGGCAGCCTGCGCGACGCCGAGGCCCTCTATCAGCGCGTGGTCGGCAACCCTGCCGAGGACTTGGATGAGCCCGTAGTTCCGGTGGCGGCGGTGCCGGAGAGCCGGGAGGCCGCAGCTGCTGACGCGCGCGTCGACAATCCGACGGTTCGGATCGCCAATGCCGACATCGACGTCGCCAAGGCCGAGCTGCGCGGCTCACGCGCAGGGTACTACCCGCGCCTCAACCTGGAGCTTGGTGCGGCCGCCAACAGGAACATTGACGGTCTCGAGGGCCGCGACGTCAATGCCCAGGCGCTCCTCGTGCTCCGTTACAATCTGTTTCAGGGCGGCGCCGACGTTGCCCGCGAGCGGGAAGCGTTTGCTCGGCTCGACGAGGCGCGCGAAAAGCTGCGGCGTGCCCAGCGCACCGCCGAGGAGGATGCGCGCGTCGCGTACAATGCCCTGACCACGGCGCGGGCGCGGGCCGACGCGCTGCGGGCCGGTGTCGAGGCGCAGCGCAGCACACGTGACGTCTATGCGCAGCAGTTCGACCTCGGTCAGCGCAGCCTGCTCGATCTGCTCGACGCCGAGAACGAGCTGTTCCTCGTCCGCTCCAACCTGACCACGGCCGAGTACACGGCGACGTTCGGCGTGTACCGGGTGCTCGCAGTCACCGGAGCCCTGCTGCCGACCCTCGACATCAATCGACCGAAGGAGTCGATCGACATCTACCGCAAGCGCCAGGAATCGATTCACGAGACGCCGCCCGCGGGCGGCCCTGGTCCGGGCGGACCCGGCTCAGGCTGAGCGGGCGCGCGTCGCGTAGCGCAGCTTCCTTCTGCCGATTTCTTCCGGCGGCCGGGGGCACGAAGACACGGGCTTCGGCGGCTCTTCAGCCGTCGCGGGGTTCTCTCGGAACTCGCGCACGGGCCCGACGTTAACCAGCTGTCAACCATGGCTTCGCTAATCCTCTGCCGATCCAAACGGCAGAGGTGGAGGCGAGTTCTATGGAATCAGGCGTATGCGGGACCGCGTGAGCGTGACGGTGCTTGCCATCGATGCTCGGATCAGGGTTCGGCGCGACGCGGATCAGCGGGACCGTGTCGTTCCCAGAATCTGGCGCGCCCGGTCCTCCCGCGTGACCGCTGACGTTGCGCCGATGCAATACCATTGAACACACTATGGAAAAATCTTCATCCGAAGTGTAAGCAAAGTCGCAACACACTCTGAGGAAAAGAAAATTAACTTTCAACCAGGATCGCGCTTCCGCCCGGCCGGGCGTTTTGCTATGCTTGGTTAAAATCACGAAGAGCGCTGGTGTGCCTGGAAATCTACAACGAAGGGACGGCATCGGGTCTTGCCAGCCGACACCGGATCAACCGGGGGAAGGCAAGTGCCGGTACCCGTAGCAACTGTGGCTTTCGAGCCACAGAGGGCCTCAAAGGCGGAGGTCTCGGGGATTCGCTCAGCCAAGATCGGTGCTGGGGCGCGGCGTCTGATGACGTACTTTAGGCCTCGCCACGGCGTCGCGGTCTTCGTGCTGATCGCCGCACTCGTGGCCGTCCCGGAAAACCTCCTGGCGACGCTGACGGCACCGGACGATGGGGCGACTTACGGTCTCGATCGGGAGCGTTCGCGGCTGAACGAAGTTCGTGAGCTGTTGGTTCGACGGCAGGCGTTGCAACGCGCGCTGGAGCAGCGTGTCGACGGCCTCGATCACGACATCGACGCTCTGGAGCTGAAGGGCGAGGAGACCTCAGCGATCCTGCGCAGCGAGCGCGAGCAGGCATTGGTATTGGAACGCCGGCTCGACCATGTGATCCCCCGGCTTCTTGCGCGCAGTGCCGCCGTGCGCGATCGACGCGAACAGACAGCCCGTATGCTCACCGATCTCGCCAGAACCAGCCGGCAGGTGGAGCTCGATCCGACCATCCGGGCCCGGATGCTGGCGATCAGCCCCTTGATGCTCGGGCGCCTGCATGATGCGGCAGCGCGGCTCGCTTCGCTCAGTCGTGATCCGGATCGGATGATCGCCCAACATGCCGAGATCGAGCATCGGAGGCCCGAGCTCATCGCCGAAGGTCAGCGCCTCGAGCAACAGCAGCAGCAAGACCAGCGGCAGCGGTTGGCAACGGTCGATCGGCTCAAGCAGTTGAAGGAGGAGGTCAGGCGGCTCGACGTCGAGCAGCGTTTGCTTGCCGACCGGCTGCTCGAGATCGAGGCGGCCGATGCCGTCCGCGCTGAGCCCAAGGCTGATCAGCCAGCGCTACGTGCCGCGCTGGCGCTCACCCCGCAAGCCGATCTCGTCCCGCCCGCCACGGTCAAGGGAGTGGCGCCTGCTCGACCGGAACCGGCGGCGACGGCGGACGCCATGCAACCGAGCGCACCGCAACTCTTGGCGCTGGCGGCGCAGGAGCCGTCCGAATCAACGCCGGCTGCTCAGGCCGAACTGGCCGCCCTGGCCCCGCCTCCGGCGAAACCGTTCAACGCCATGGTTAGCGGCGATGCGGCGGTGGCCGCGCCGGGCGGCGGCAGCCAGTCCCCCGGCGCGACCCCGCTGGATGTGGTCTTCCAGCAGCCTGGACCTCTCGCCGGGCTCGAATCGCAGGCTGCGCCGGCCCGGTTGCCGCATCTGAGCGCGCCGATCATGCCGATCCCCGGCGCGGTGCTGAACCCATCCGATGTCAAGCGCGAGCACGGCGATCGATCGGGCGTCACGTTCGATGCCAAGGGTGAGGAGGGCGACCGGCCGGGAATCGTCATCGCCGCGGCACCGGGCCAGACCGTGGCGGCGCCGGAAGACGGCCGGGTCGTGTTCGCGGCGCCTTTCAAGAGTTACGGCTTGCTCTTGATCATTGAACATGACCCCGAATATCATACCTTACTTTGGGGCTTTTCCAGGCTCGACGTCGAGCTCGGTGATCGTGTCCGAACCGGACAGATCGTTGGCGTCATGGGCGCCGACGGGGATCGCTCACCGCAGCTCCATGTCGAGCTGAGGGTCAATGGCCAGCCCGTCAATCCGCTGCCGTGGCTGGCCGCCAGTAGCAGCAGGATCAGAGGTTGATGCGCAAGAGTGTGACGAGCATCTTCGCCGTAGGCGTAGTGGCGGTGGCGGCATTCCTGGGGTCGGCCGGCCTGTCTCAGGGAGACTCCTCCGATACGTTTCGACAGCTCAAGCTGTTCGGTGACGTGTTCGAACGGGTGCGCGCCGAATACGTCGAAGAGGTGAGCGACGAAGTCCTGATCGAGGCCGCGATCAACGGCATGTTGACCTCCCTCGATCCGCACTCGGGCTATCTCGATGCCAAGAAATATCGGGACATGCAGGTCCAGACCAAAGGCGAGTTCGGCGGTCTAGGCATCGAGGTCACCATGGAGAACGGCCTGGTCAAGGTGGTCTCACCGATCGACGATACCCCCGCCTACCGCGCCGGCATCCAGGCGGGCGACGTGATCACGCACATCGACAACGAGCCCGTGCTCGGCATGTCGCTCTCGGAGGCGGTGGAGCGGATGCGCGGCCCCGTCGACACCACGATCGCTCTCACTCTCCGGCGACCCGGACGCGAGGAGCCGCTGGACGTCAGCATGTCGCGGGCGGTCATCACGATCTCGCCGGTGCGCTGGCACGCCGAGGGCGACATCGGCTACCTCCGGGTCACCACGTTCAACGAGCAGACCGAAACCAGCCTGCAGCAGGCGATCGACCAGCTCAAGGCCAAGCTCGGACCCAATCTGAAAGGCGTGGTGCTCGACCTGCGCAACAATCCAGGCGGACTGCTCGAGCAGGCGGTGGCGGTCGCGGACATCTTCCTCGATCGGGGTGAGATCGTGTCGACCCGCGGGCGGCGCCCGGACAGCATCCAGCGGTTCAACGCGCGCAAGGGCGACCTGATCGACGGCAAGCCCATGGTGGTGCTCATCAACGGCGGCTCCGCCTCGGCGTCCGAGATCGTCGCCGGCGCTCTGCAGGATCACGATCGGGCAATCGTCATGGGCACCCGCTCCTTCGGTAAGGGTTCCGTTCAGACGATCATGCCGTTGCCGGGCCATGGCGCGATCCGCCTGACCACAGCGCGCTACTACACTCCGGCGGGAACGTCGATTCAGGCCAAGGGAATCGTTCCCGACATCGAGGTGCAGCAGTCGCGGGTGGAGGTGATCGACGAGGGCGCCGCGCGGCGCGAAGCCGATTTGCGCGGCCGCCTGGAAAACGACCAGTCAGGTGGCGGCAATAGCGCCGGCAGCAGTAGCGACAGCAGTGGCAGTGGCAGCAACAGCAACAGCGGCGAGCAGACTTCAGGGACCGCGAGCACCGGCGGCGAGACGACGGCCGCGCAGGACTACCAGCTTGCCCGCGCGATCGATCTGTTGCGCGGCGTTGCCATGTTCAGTGCGCGCAGTACCAATTAGCTCGCGGCGGCCGATCTCCGGGGGCCCGCCAATCAGCGACGGGCGTGAGTGACGGCGCGCGTGTTCTGAGCGCCCGGCCGGAGCGGATGCGCCGGGCCGCGCGGCGGTGGGCGGCGGTGGGTCTGGCTGGCCTCGTGCTCGGCGCGATTACGGTCGCGCGGCTGCATGGCGAAGGCCAGATCCGGTTCATCGGCGCTCCCCGGCTTCAGTTGCCGATGCCCGGCAAGCCCAGCGCGGCGTCGCCCGCGCCGGATGATCCCAGCGCCGAGGGGCCGCCGAACGGCGCCATCCCAGCGCCGGCCGCGGCGAGTCTCACCGAAGATGGGCCCTTCGGGCCGTTGCCGCGGATCGGCCAGGACGGTCGGCGACCTTTCCTCGCTTACGCTCATCCCTTCAACTTTGAGGATCCGCGTCCCATGGTCGCGATCATGGTGCTTGGCCTGGGACTGCAGGCCGAGCTGACCGAAGCGGCGCTCCGCCTGCCGGGCGAGGTCAGCTTGCACTTCACGCCCTATGCCGCGAATCTGCCGGCGGTGTTCGAGCGGGCCCGGCGCGCCGGCCACGAAGTCCTGCTCGACCTGCCGATGGAGCCGCTCGACGATCGGGTGAGCGATCCGGGTCCTCAGACCTTGCGGACGGAGAGCTCGACCGCAGAGACTCTGAAGCGCCTGAGCTGGGTGCTGGCCCGAGCGCCAGGCTACGTGGCGGTGGTCGGTGGCGGCGCCCGCTTCGCGGCGAGCCCGGCTGCGCTGCCGGTGCTCAACGTCCTCGCCCAGCGCGGCCTCGCCATGATCGAAGTCGGATCGAGCGAGCTCGCAGCCGGCGCCCGCGCCGTCGGTCTGCCCTACGCCAGCGTCGCAGCGGCGATCGACGCAGATCCCACGAGCCTGGCGATCGACCTTGCCCTGGCCACGCTCGAGGCGGAAGCGCTGCAGCGTGGCAGCGCGCTCGGCATCGTTGAGGGCTATCCCGTGTCCCTGGAGCGTCTGCGGCTCTGGGCGGCGACGCTGGAGGACAAGGGGCTGGCGTTGGCCCCGGTAAGCGCGCTGGTGATCGAGCGATCCGGACTGGCGGCGGAGGTTCCGGAACATGGGCGCGAGCGCGGCCGATCTGCAGGCTAGCCGGAGCGGGCCGCAGCCCGGCTATCGGCCCTGCGTGGGTCTGCTCCTGATCGACCCGGCCAAGCGGCTGTTCATCGGTGAGCGGCGCGGTCCTCTGCTGGACGCCTGGCAGATGCCGCAGGGCGGCATCGACCCTGGCGAAACCCCGCTGAAGGCGGCGCGGCGCGAGCTGCGCGAAGAGGTCGGCACCGACCGCGTCGAGCTCCTCGCCGTAAGCCGCTACTGGTACGCCTACGATCTGCCGCAGGAGCTGCGTCCGGCCCACTGGGGCGGGCGCTACCGCGGCCAGAGCCAGAAGTGGTTCGCCTTCCGCTTCACCGGCAGCGACGCCGACATCGATCTTGAGACCCATCACCCGGAATTCGCCCGCTGGCGCTGGGCAAGCACGGAGGAGGCGCTCCGCCTGATCGTTGCCTTCAAGCGCCCGGTCTATCAGGCGGTCCTGGCCGAGTTCGCCGATTTCTTGGGCTGACTACGGGCGCCTCTTTCGGCAGCGCCTCACGCCTCGATGCCGGCCATGGAGCAGATCAGGCGCCAGGCGTCGGCGTCGACCGGGCTGACCGAGAGGCGCGACTGGCGGACCAGGGCCAGATGCTGCAGGCGCGGCTCGGCCTTGATCTGCTGCAGGCTGACCTCCCGCTCGACTGCCCTCACCGGCTTGACGTCAACCAGAACGAAGCTTTGCCTCGGATCGCCGGGGTCCTCGTAGGCCTCGCGCGCGATCTCCATCACGCCAACCACGGCGGGGTCCTGCACCGAGCGGTAGAAGAAGGCGCGATCGCCCGCCTTCATCGCCCGCATGTTCCGGGCCGCCTGGTGGTTGTGGATGCCATCCCAGCGGGCGATCTTGTCCGCGACCAGCTGCTCGAAGGTGTAGTCGCCGGGCTCGGTTTTCATCAGCCAGTAGGTCATCGCGACCTCTCGTGCTCACTCGACCCAGGTACCGAGTACGGCCCGCCAGGGCCGGATCTCGACC
>JBKPDM010000195.1:0-4772 GCA_046727895.1 Pseudomonadota bacterium
GTCGAGCACCGTACAGTGATATCCCGCCGCGTCGAGTTGCCGCTGCAACTGCGCCGGGAAGCCATCGACAAGGTCGAGGCCATAGGCAGCCGTCAGGGAATCGCCGAGCACGGCGATCCGGCAGCCGTCATCCGCCGCGGCATCCTGCGTGGCGATCGCGACCGTGATCGCCACGATCAGCTTGAGAACCCGGCCCAGTTGAACCATCTGTCTCGCCATGCCTTCGTCTTCGACCACTCCCCTCGCCATGATCGAGCTTCGCGACGTGCACGTGACCCTGAGGAGCGCGGCGGGCCCGGTCAAGATCCTGCGCGGGGTCGATCTCGAGGTCGCGGCCGGCAGCTCGGTCAGCGTCGTCGGGCCGTCGGGCTCCGGCAAGTCGACCCTGCTCGCCGTGGTCGGCGGCATCGAGCGGCCGACCTCGGGCGTGGTGCGCATCGACGGCCAGGCGCTCGGCGAGCTCGACGAGGATCGCCTTGCGCTGTTTCGCGGCCGGCAGATCGGCATCCTGTTCCAGGCCTTCCATCTGATCCCGACCATGACCGCGCTCGAGAACGTGGCCGTGCCACTGGAGCTCGCCGGCGTCCGGGACGCGTTTGCCCAGGCGGAGGCTCGCCTCGCCGAAGTCGGCGTCGGCGCGCGCGCCGATCACTACCCCGGTCAGCTCTCAGGTGGCGAGCAGCAGCGCGTGGCGATCGCCCGCGCGCTCAGCAATCGCCCAAAGCTGCTGCTGGCCGACGAGCCGACCGGCAACCTCGATCAGGACACCGGGCGCGAGATCGTCGACCTGCTGTTTCGGGTTCACGAGCAACGCGCCATGACGCTGCTCCTGATCACTCACGAGCCGGGCCTCGCCGGCCGCTGCGCGCGCCAGCTCCGGATGGCCGATGGCCGGGTCTACGAGCCGATGATCACCGGGCAGCGCCGGCGCCCGCTCTCGGCCGGTGAGGTGGCGTGAGCAGCTTCGCCCTCGCCTGGCGTCTGGCCCGGCGCGAGCTGCGCGGCGGTCTCGGCGGCTTTGTCGTGTTCCTCGCCTGCCTGACCCTTGGCGTGGCCGCGATCGCCGCGGTGGGCGTGATCAACGCGGGCGTGCTCGAGGGCTTGAAGCGGGACGCTTCGGCGCTGCTCGGCGGCGATATCGCGATCGATGCCAGTAATCTGCCGCTCAGCGAGGATGAGCTGCGCGGTCTGATCCCGCCCGGCGCCGCGCGCTCGGACCTCGTCCACACCAATGCCATGGCGCAGGGCGCCGGGGCTCGCCGCGTCGTGGTCGCGCTCAAGGCGGTCGACGACGCCTATCCGCTGTACGGCGCGGTCGCGCTCGATCCGCCGACCATCAACCTCGATCAGGCGCTGGCCGACGGTGGTGTCGTGGTCGAGCGCGCGCTCCTCGCCCGGCTCGGGCTCAAGGTTGGCGATCGGCTGCGGATCGGCGAGGCCGACTTCGTCATCCGCGCCGTGATCGGGCGCGAGCCGGATCGAATCGGCGGCTACATCAGCATCGGGCCGCGCGCGATGATCCGCCTCGATCAGCTCGAGCGGACGCGGACCATCCTGCCGGGCTCCCTCGCCCGCTACTCCTACCGCCTGGCGCTGCCGGCGGGGGCCGATGTCGGATCCGCGCTGGCGCGCATCCGGGCGGAGCATCCGGATGCCCGCTGGCGAGCGCGCGGCGTGCGCGACGTACAACCACAAATCACCCGCTTCACCGACCGCCTGGCCTCCTATCTGACCATCGCCGGCCTGACCGCGCTGCTGATCGGCGGGGTCGGCGTCGCGCTCGCGATCCAGAACTATCTCGCCGGCAAGACCACGACCATCGCCACCTTGAAATGCCTCGGCGCACCGAGCGGCCTGGTGTTTCGGATCTACCTTCTCCAGGTCCTGGCCCTCGCGGGCTTCGGCGTCGCGATCGGCCTCGTGATCGGTCAGGCGGCGCCCTGGCTGCTCATGGCGCTGGCGGCGCCGCTTCTGCCGTTTCGGGTGCTGACCGGCTTTCATCCGCTGCCGCTGCTGATCGCCGCCGGCTGCGGGCTCCTGACCGCGCTCGCCTTCGCGATCTGGCCGCTCGCCCGGGCCCGCGCCGTCTCGCCGGCGGGCATGTTCCGCGCTCTGATCACCCCGCCCAAGCGATGGCCGCCGCCGGCCATCCTCGCGTTGCTCGGCCTCAGCATCCTTGGTCTCGCCGGTCTTGCTCTGCTCGGCGTCGCCGATCGCCGTCTGGGGCTGATTTTCGTCGCGGTCGCGGTGGTCGCGGCCGGCTCATTGGCAGGCCTGGCGATGCTGATCCTGCGCGGGGTCCGCCTGATCGGCCGCCGCGGCGGAACGCGGACCCGGATCGCGCTCGCCAATCTGCACCGGCCGGGCGCCGGCGCTGCGAGCGTGATCACGGCGCTGGGCGCCGGCCTCGCGGTATTGAGCATGGTTGCGCTGCTCGAGCGCAATCTCGCCGCCGAGGTCGACCTGCGTTTGCCCGACCGCGTGCCGAGCCTGTTCTTCATCGACCTGCAGCGCGATCAGGTTGCCGCGTTCGACGCCCTGGTGGCCGGCATCCAGGGTGCGCGGGTGCTGCAGACCGCGCCCGTGATTCGCGGCCGCGTGGTCCGAATCAACGGCGTGCCGGTGGATCAGACAGGCATCCGGCACTGGACCTTGCGCGACGACCGGGGCCTCAGTTACGCGGCGGCCCGCCCGGACGGCACCGAGCTGGTGGCCGGCAAATGGTGGCCCGAGGACTATGCGGGGCCGCCCCTGGTCTCGGTCGAGGACGAGGTTGCCCAAGCCTATGGCGTCGGTGTCGGCGATCGCCTCAGCTTCAACGTGCTCGGCCGGGTGATCGAAGCCGAGATCGCGAGCCTGCGCCCCGAGATCGACTGGAGCCGGGGGCGCCTCGACTTCGTTTTCCTGTTCAGCCCGGGCGTGCTCGAGGCGGCGCCGTATACGCTCGCCGCGACGGTCGACGTGCCGCCTGCGGCCGAGGCGGGGCTGCTCGACCAGATGGCCGAGCAACTGCCCAGCGTGACCCCGATCTCGGTGCGCGAGATCGTCGCGCGGGTCGACGAGGTGATGCGCAAGATCGAGCTTGCGGTCGCGGCGGTCGCCGGGGTGACGCTCTTGAGCGGGATCCTCGTGCTGGCCGGGGCGGTGGCCGCGGCGCGCCGCCGCCACCTCTACGAGTCGGTCGTGCTCAAGGTGCTGGGCGCCCGACGGGTCGACCTGTTGCGGATTTTCCTGATCGAATACCTCGGGCTCGGCGCCACGGCGGCCTTGGCGGGCGGCGTGCTCGGCAGCATCGGGGCCGCAACCGTGGTCATCTGGGTGATGCACCTGCCCTGGACTTTCTCGCTCGGCGCCGTGCTTCGGGTGCTCCTGGTCGCCCTCGCGATCACCCTCGCGGCCGGGTTCCTCGGTACCTGGCGGCTGCTCGGCCGCCCGGCGGCGTCGGTCTTGCGGTCGCCCTAGGGTTTTCACATCTTCGCGAGAAAAGGCGGCGCAAGCGGCGCGGAGCGTCTAGAATCGCGAGCATGCACGAGCTGTCCCTGATCGGCTTCGTCACCGCGTTCGCCGCGGGCATGATCTCGTTTCTTTCGCCCTGCGTGCTGCCGCTCGTGCCGGGCTATGTTTCGTTCGTCGCCGGCAGCTCGCTCGAGGAGCTGCGCGATCGCCAGGCGCCGCGCCTCCAGGTGCTGACCCTGGCCGGGACCTTCGTGCTCGGCTTCACCCTGGTATTCGTCGCCCTCGGCGCGAGCGCCACCGCCTTGGGCAACCTCCTGCTCAGCTACCGCTACGAGCTCGGCTTGATCGCCGGGGTCGTGGTGGTTCTGTTCGGCCTGCACATGGTCGGCCTCACACCGATCAGGCTGATGAACCAGGAGGCCCGCCTGCACCTCGAAGTCGGGCGCGGCCGGGTGCTGAGCGCGCTCCTGCTCGGGATCGCCTTCGCCTTCGGCTGGACGCCCTGCATCGGGCCGGTGCTCGGCGCGATCCTGACCCTCGGCGCGAGCACCGCCGACGTCACCAAGGGCGCGCTCCTGCTCGCGATCTACTCGCTCGGCCTCGGCCTGCCCTTTCTGCTCGCGGCGCTGTTCACGGGCGCGCTCCTGGCCCGGCTCAGAACGCTCGGGCGCGCCGGGCGCAACCTGCAGCGGGCGGCGGGCGGGCTGCTGGTCGCGATGGGCCTGCTGATGGTGACCGGGCAGCTGGAGCGGCTTGCCTACTGGCTGCTCGAAACCTTCCCCGCGCTCGGTCGTATCGGCTGATTCCTCAGCCGCTCGCCACGCCGCGGGCGCCCGGCCCGCTCAGCCATAGGCCAGGCGCAAGTGCGGGGCAATACGCGGGTCGCGCGGTGGCTCGCGCCGGTCATCGTCGACCAGATCCTCGGTGGCTGATTTGCACCCGACTTGGCTCGGCGGCTGAACCATTCCGATCGACTGGACGATGCAACTCGGGCAAGTTTCCGCCTTGTGGTGCAATTTCGACGCTACGCAATTGTAGACAAACTTGTTCCGAATATGACACAAGGATACGTTCCGAGCCTAAGAGGTGCAAAGATGACTGAGCAATCCGACCGTGCCGCGTTGGCCGAGATGACCGCCGAAATAGTGTCCGCCTTCGTGTCGCACAATCAAGTCCGGCCCGGTGACGTCGGCAGTCTGGTTGGACTCGTGGCTAGCCGTCTGGCAAGTTTGGGCGCCGAAGAAGCGGAGGCGGTCCGGGCCAAGCCCGAGCCGGCGGTATCGGTGCGACGCTCGATCGGCAAGGATCAGATGACC
>JBKPDM010000196.1:0-6744 GCA_046727895.1 Pseudomonadota bacterium
CCACCGAGAACTACACTAATACGGAGTCGTCGGCAGCGTCAGATGTGTATAAGAGACAGGTTCAGGTGAACGAGCATGGGGTCCCCTCCAGTTGGAGGGTGAGCGGTCCGGCGGGGCGGCGCAAGGACGCTTTGCGCCGGCTGACGCCGGTCGCCTGCGGCGCTCCTGGCGCCGCCCCGCCGGACCGCTCATTGGTGATGACAGGTCGGGACGGAGGAACGGTGCCGTCGGTCGAACTGAGGAACGCGGGTTGGTCAAGCCGGCTCGCCGGCGGCCGGTTGGCCAAGGCGGTGTGTGGCCGGGCGGTGTTGTAGTGGTCGAGCCAAGGCATCAGCGCGGCGGTGCGCTCGTGCGAACTCGGGTAGGGGCGCGCGTAGGTAGTTGAAGAGCGCCTCGGACTGCTGGCCGGGGTCCATCGTGAGCTCTAGGAATTCGGCCTTGATGCCGGCAGCCTTGAGGGTCTCGATCTCGGACTCGACGCGGTCGCGACAGGTGGCATCACCCGCTTGCTGATCGCCGACCACGACGCAGCCGGTGACGCTCATCTTGATCAGTCGCTGGGCGGTCAGCTTTCCGGCGGCCCGCTCGTCAGAGGCGGTGCGGAAGAGGAAGGAGTCGTTCGGGTCGCGGACCAGCGAGCCCTCGGACGGTGCCGCTGCGCTGCCGAAGGCGATCCCGCCCTTCCTTGGCGCGCGCCGCAACCGCGCGTGGGCGCCGCCGGGTCTTTACCCATTCGTGATCGAAATCGCGCATAGTGCCGAGACCTGGTTCTCCCGCCGGATGGAATATCGGGGAGACCGCGCGCGTTTCCGTTTATGTGAGGTCTCGCCGGCCAGACTGGCGAGATCGGCAACGACGTGTCGAGCTTGATCTACGACGTGGGCCAAGAACGCTCGGTGGGGGAGGAAGCGAAGGGTCTGGGTGATGGGGAATCGGCCAGCGGGCTGGAAGATCATTCTCATAGCGCTCGCCGTCTTCTGGCTGCCGGCCGCCGCGGCGGCGGCTGATGCCGACGGCGTCACCTGCCCCAAGGCCCGGGGGATACCTACACGCCCCGCGGGGACCTTGACCGGGAGCCAATTCGTCCGACAGACGGCGGCCATGAGCGAGGTCGAGCGCGAGGCGGTGATTGACGCCGAGCTGCTCGCGGGCGATGTCCCGCGCTTTCTGCGGCGCCTGAAGCCGGTCACGCTGCAGGGTCAGACGGCCGATGGCAGAACCGCGCGGGTCACGATCTGCGTCACGCCGGACTACCTGGCGCTCGGGACGGACGAGGACTTTCTGCGCATTCCCATGGCGCTGGCGACCGCGCTCAGGGTCGCCGATCGCTTCGGCTTCGTTCTGCCGACCCCGAAGATCGTCGACGCGATCTATGACCAGGCGGACGTGCAACTGCGGCCGCAGCCGCTTCCGGCGGGGCCGCAGATGCGCTCGACCGCCTACTACTGGCGCCACGAGGCCCGGATCCGCGCGCAGCGCCTCGCTCTGGGGGCGCCGCTCGGCGCGCTGATCGCGGGCGACAAGAAGGACCTCGTGCTGACCAACCTGCTCTTGGAGCGGCCGGGCCGCGTCGCGATCTATGGCTGGCACCGCGGCGATGGCGATCCGATCCAGCCGCTCAGCACCGTCCACGGCGCCCGCTACGCCGACTATAGCCACGGCGTGCGTCTCGTCAGCGCGGTCGCCTACGTAGATGGCCAACCGCGAGCGATCGCCGAGGTCCTCAAGGACCCGCAGCTTGCGCCGGTCGTGAGCGAGGAGGGACCGATCGCGGTTCCCGCGCTCATGCTGATAGAAATGCGCTTTAACGTTCTCGCGCAGGCAGATCAGCCCAACGGCTGAGCGTCACCGGTGGCGTGCCGCCGGCCGCAGCACTTGGCCGTTGCGGTGGACGAAGCGGCCGCTCGTCTGAAGCGTCAGTTCATCGATGCGCTCGAGCATGTCGCGCGCGGCGAGGTCAGGCGGTACGCTGTCGGCGGGTCGCACCATGTGCCGGACAGAACTCATCGCCGAGGCAAGAATGTCTGTCTCCACGACACCGGGATGCAGTGCGATCACCGCGATTTCGCGCGCACGAAGATCTCGCGCAAGCGACACCCCTGCCATATTGAGCGCCGCCTTAGCCATGCGATAGCCATAGATTCCGCCCGACGAGTTGTCGCCAATGGACCCCGCGCGGCTACTGATCAGGGCGATCTTCGCGCCGGCTGGAAGGTTCGCCAGCAAGGCCTGCGTGACGCGCAGCGGGCCCAGTGCATCGACGTCGTACTCGTGGCGCATACGCGCAAAGTCGAGCGCGCCGAGCCCGGAGGTCGGACATCGGCGAGATCCCGCGCCGGACGAACCGATGACTGAACGCTCGTCATCTCGACATTTTCACAGATCCTGGCCGGCAGCGCCTTGAGCTCGGCCGACGATCGCCGACAGGCGGCAATGACCGTGTCGCCGCGCGCGGCGAGTTGACGGCAGAACTCGAGGCCGATGCCGCGGTTGGCACCCGTGATGCCGCGGTTGGCACCCGTAACGAGGGCGGTGATCATGTTCCGAGTTCCACAAAATGCACACCCGCCCGCACGATACAGACTCAGTTCGCCGAGTCCAGCGACTTACAGCAGCGAAAGCTCAGGTGATAGTTCTCGTGGCTCTTGGAATCCATGACCTGACTGCCGTGCCAGAAGGGGGCCCGCCAGCGGCACCAGTCCTCGTGCGCCCGGTAGTTGTCGAAGATGAACCAGCTGCCCTTCATCTCGGTGTAGCCGAGGGTCGTGCTGCCGCGGCTTGCCATCTGGCCTTCGCTTAGCGGCAGGTTCATGTGCTCGGCGGCGTTGCCGTTCAGGTCATAAACGCCGAGCGGGCTGTGACAGCCTGGAAAATCGCCAGCCGGATAGGTATTCGAGCCGCACTTCGACCAGCCGCCCCCCTCGCATCCCGGGGTCTTGTGGCTGCCGGCGGCGCACACGCCCTTCTCGTAGGCCGGACCATAGCTCCAGGTCTTCTCCGGCGCGTCGGCCTCGTTGTGGATTCTGCGCATGCGCTCTATCGCGGTGTTCGGGCTCACGCCCTTGGCCAGGTCGAAGCGGTAGTCGGGCGGCTGCAGGCTCCCGGCGCAGGCACCCTCCCATTCGTGGGCATCGCAGATCCGTTTGCCGACCGCTTCGCAGAGGAGGGCCGCCTCCCGGGAGCGCACCCAGACCACCGGATAGATGCAGGGAATGTCCGGAAACTCAAACTGGTCGATGCAGGCCTTCGCATCTTCGGGTCGCTGGCTGGCCGGATCGTAGAGGGGCGCCATGTACTTGGCGCCGCAGATCTTCTCGAAAGCCGGGTTGGCGTAGCTTACCGACTGCTGCTCGAGCTTCGCGCGGCACTGCTCGGGCGTCACCGGATGCTCGGCGATCGCTGGGTTGCCCTGTCCGATTACGCTGGAGCGGGCGAAGATCGCGCGAATCTCGGCCATCTGCTGGTCGCTCAGGCCGTGAACCGCCCGCATCTGCTGAAACAGCTGATCGTTCTGCTTCTCGAGCGCGGTCTCAGCCGCGGCGATGCCGGACGCCAGGCACGAGGCAAGGAGCGTTGCGAGCAGGTGGCGGCCGCTCATCGCTGCTCCTCGGGGCGGTAGAGGTAGAAAAAATCGCGGTTGTCGGCGAAGCCGATGAACCTTGGGATCATCTGGCCCTCGGTAGTCTTGTCGACCTCCTCCATGCCGTGGATCAGGTGCTCGACCGCGACCTGGTCGCCTTTGCGCACGTAGAGCGCCAGGTAGGTGTGCTCGAGGGCGTTGATGTCGAGCTGCATCGCGTAGCGACAGCCGTAGGCCTGGAAGACCCGCGCCATGGCCGAAGGCGTCGCGGTCGAGAACCAACCATAGACCAGAAAGCGGCGGCCGTCGGCATCCAGAAGGCAGGCGCCGGCGCGGAGCGTGCGAAGCTTTTCCTCGGCCGAGCCGGACCAGTTACCGGCCCCCCATCTGGCGACCAGAGGGCCGGGTGCCGGCACACCGGTCGCGAGATCAGGCTCGAGCAGGGGCACGCCGTTCTGGCGCGCGAACTCGATCCGGACGAGCAGACGATCGTCGGCTTCGGACCAGGTCTCCATGTGGACCGAGCCGTCATCGAGCCGATACAAAGTCGCGAGGCCGGGCTGCAATTTGCTGAATACCGCGCCCGCCTCGACGAAGCCGTAGTGGCTGCCGTGGTTTCGGTCGGCCAGGTCGCCGTAGCGGAACGCGCCGTGCTCGCGCTTGAAGCCGCCGGTGAAGGCCGCGACGGTTCGCCCGACCAACTTAGGGGTAACCATGCCGGTTGTGATCAGCGGCGCGGGCGTACCGATGCCATCGGGTCCAGGCAGACGGTTATCGCGAACTGCATCCGGTGGGCGCGGCGACCAGCTGACTCGCGGATGATCCGTGCCCAAGATGAAACCTAGGTCGAAGGCTCCGAGGTCGAAGGCAACGAGATAGTCGAGTGCGGACGCTTCGACGGCATCCAGATGGCTCACCTTGTTCGGATAGCTGTTCAGGATCTCCTTGGCGATGGCTTCCGGCTGAATGACGCTCAGGAAGATGCCCGGCAGTCTGCTGACCTGATACCAGCGACCGAGCGCGAGCTGGCCGGAGGCGGGTCCGGTGACCTCGATGCCGAGAGCCTCGGGTGTCACGGTGCGCTCGGCGTAGTCGGCGCTGAGCGATGCCGGCATCGGGGCGCCGGGTGGCTCTGGGCTAGGCTCGAGCGGCGCGCCTGGAGCCGCTTTCTCGATAAAGGCGTCGCGGTAGAAACTGTCGCGCACGAAGCCGACGACGGCCTCCCCGCTCCAGACGTGGTCCCGGAGAAAATCGGTCACCCGCTCGAGCTCGGTGCGATGTCCGGTGACGGGGTTGCGCAGATAGAGGTGGTCCTCGCAGAGGGGAGCATAGGGCAGGGACGAGTCCCTCGCCTGTTTCAATGGCATCGGATCACCCGACCAGAGGTCACAGGCGAGGCTCTCGTTCCCGGTCGTGATCAGAATGCCGTGCGGCTGGCTCTCGGCCAAGCTGAGGCGCTGCCCCCGCGGGTCCGGATTCTCGAGGTGATAGCTCGCGCGCCCCCCGGCATCGCCCCAGTCCAGCCTCAGCAGAAACCAGGCGTTGATCTCCGGGTTGAGGTCGAGCAGGGTGGCCGTCCCGCGGCGGTTCCCGCCGCCTTCGGCGGCAATCGAGTCGCTGCGCCGGAACTGCTGGAGCTCGATGATCGTCTTGGGCACGTCCGCCCGATACTGGGCGGCCTGATCCGGTGACGGAACCGGGGCCTGATCGGCGAGCGCTGCCGGCGCGAAGGGCAAGCAGAGGGTGGCCAGCAGGAGGTGCGCAATCAGGCGGCCGTACCACCCCCGGCGTCGACGTGAAGCGGTCATGTCGCAACGAATAAGATGGCGGCCGTCAGGACGATGACAGTCTGACTGACGCGATCACGAAGCGCGAAGACCAGAGGATCGTCGTGCATGCGGGCACGGTGCGCCATCAGCCACATGTAACTGATCCAGTAGAGGAGCAGCACGCAGACCAGCCAGATCAGCTGCTGGCGGCCATAGAGGACATGCGCGGTATCGCTCGTGATGTAGAGCGCGAGGACGAGCACCGCCAGAAAGCCGCTTGCGCCGCCGAGCGCCGCGAGGAGCTCGCTGTCCTCAAGCAGGTAGCCGCGTGCGTGGGCGTGCGTGCCTTCGACCGCGCGCATGGCGACCAGCTCGGCGTAGCGCTTGACCATGGCGAGGCTGAAGAACAGGAAGACGCAAAACGCGAGGAGCCAGGCCGATGGCGCGATGCCCACTGCGGCCGAGCCGGCCATGACCCGCATCGTGTAGAGGCCGGCCAGCGCGAGCACGTCCAGGATGACCAGGTCTCTCAGGCGGAACGAATAGGCCAGGGTGAGACAATAGTAGACCGCCAGGACGGTCAGAAACGACCGCGGCAACAGGAGCGCGCAGGCGATCCCGGAAGCTAGAAGAACCGGTATCATGGCTACCGCGTGCGCCGGGCGCACCCGGCCGGACGCGAGCGGCCGGTTCCTCTTGCGCGGATGGTACCGGTCGCTCGGCAGGTCCATCAGATCGTTCAGGATATAGGCGCTCGAGGCGCAGAGGCTGAAAGCGACCAGAGCCAGGAGAGCATCTGCCAGCAGATCGGCCTCGCCGAGGCGATGGGCCGCCAGCAGCGGCACGAACACCAGGGTATTCTTGAGCCATTGATAGGGACGAAGCGCTCTGAAGTAGTAATAGAGGCTCGAGGAGCCTCCCTCGAACACGCGCGCCACCCAGGTCTCCCGGGCCACGTCGGCGGTCAGGCCCGGGCCCGGTCCGACGAGGATTGCCGCGCGGGCCGCATGCCATACCGACCGATCACGCCGGCTGCTGCACGCGTAGTCGAAGCCCTGCGCCCCGAACTCGGCGACGAGCCGGTCCACCTTTCGCCCCCCCGACAGGTCGGTGGTGCCGTCACTCGCCAGGACCGCTTCGAATAGTCCGAGATGGCGGGCGACCTCCCTCGCCACACGCTCGTCGGCGGAGGTGACCAGGACGATTGGCACGCCCCGGCGCTTCTCCGCCTCGAGGTAACCGAGCAGATCCTCCCGGTAGGGGAGGGTGCGGACGTCCGGAGCGGCCTCTTCGGCCAAGCAGCGCTTGAGACGTGCCCGGCCGCCGGCGAACCAAAATGGCACCATCAGGAGACGAAGCGGTCGGCGTTTCGCCAGCGTGAAGACGGACTCGATC
>JBKPDM010000197.1:0-9208 GCA_046727895.1 Pseudomonadota bacterium
AGCCTCGACGATGTGCTCGCCGTGCTCGAGGCTGCAGTGTCAGGGCGCGAGTATCTGGTCGGCGAGCGCTTCACGGCGGCCGACGTCTACGTCGGCTCGCACATCGGTTGGGGGATGCAGTTCGGCACGATCGAGAAGCGCCCGGCGTTCGAGCGCTACGCTCAGCGGATCAGCGCACGCGCGGCCGCGGTCCGGGCGCGGGAGATCGATGACGCGCTTCTTTCCGCCAACCATCGACCGGCGTCCTGACCCGGTCATGGAACGCCGCCTCGCTGCGATTCTCGCATTGGACGTCGTCGGCTACAGCCGCCTCATGGGGCGAAATGAGGCGGCTACCGTTGCGGCATTGAAGATCCACCGTGAGGAGATCGTCGATCGCGAGATCGCCACGCGTGGCGGCCGCCTCGTCAGCACGAGCGGCGATGGCGCGCTGGTCGAATTCCCGAGCGTGGTTGCGGCGGTCGAATGCGCCGTGGCGATTCAGCAGGGCATGGCCGAGCGCAACCGCGATGTGCCCCGCGACCAGCGGATCGAATTCCGTATGGGCATCAACCTCGACGAGGTGATGGTCGATGGCGATGATATCCTGGGCGATGGCGTGAATGTGGCGGCGCGGCTCGAGGCATTCGCTGACCCGGGCACGGTCTGTATTTCCGGCAGCGTCTTCGGTCACGTCAGGAACCGCCTCGATCTCCGCTTCGAGGATCTCGGCGATCAGCGGTTCAAGAACATTGCCGAGCCGGTCCGCACCTTCCGGATCAGCTGCGCCGAAGCTGGCTTCCCGTATGCGGACTTCTTTGCCAGCTGCGAGTCCCTGCCCCTGCCCGCGAAGCCATCGATCGCGATCATGCCCTTTGCCAATCTGAGCGGCGATCCGGGGCAGGACCATCTGGCCGACGGTCTGCGGCTCGACATCCAGGCGGCGCTCGTCAAGGCATCGGGTCTGTTCCTGATCGCGCCGAATACGGTTGCCCGATATCGCGATGCCGGGATCTCGGCCGCGGACGCGGGGCGCCAGATGCGCGTTCGCTACGTGCTCGAGGGGGCGGTGCGGCGCTCCGGCCAGCGCATCCGCACGACCGTGGAGCTGACCGACGTCGTCGCCCGACAGATCGTCTGGGCCGAGCAGTACGACCGGGTTCTCGATGACGGTCTCGCCGTCCAGGACGAGATTACCGCAGAAGTCCTGAAGGCGCTCGACGTGAAGCTGGCGAGCGGCGAGAAATGGCTCCTGCACAGCACGCTGAAGAGCCTCGAGGCCCTCGATTTCTTCTACCGGGGCCTCAGCCGGTTCTACGCGGGAACCAAGAACGACAACGCCGCCGCGCGGGAGATGTTCGAGCATGTCGCCCGCTTGCAGCCGGACTCGGCGGTCGGGCCGGCCTATCTCTGCTTCACCCACTGGCTCGACGCGTTCAGAGAATGGACCGATTCGAAAGAGCGGTCTCTGACCGAGGCGGCCCGGTGGGCGGAGAGAGCGCTCAAGCACACGCACTCCAATGGCCTGGCCCACATCGTCCTGGCTGCCATCCACCTTCTGAAGCGTCGCCATGACGAAGCGCTCGCCAACTGCTACAAGGCGCTCGAGCTTCGCCCGAATTGCCCGACCGCGAACGCCTATCTTGCCAATGTGCTGCACTATTGCGGACGCTCGGCGGAGGCGGTCACCAAGCTCAAAGAGGCGATCCGGATCACGCCCGTCTACCCGCCCTGGTACATGGCTTTGCTGGCTGCCGCCTACCGGGAGAGCGGCGAGGTGGCGCAGTCGATGACCGCCGCCAGGCACGGCATCCGGCTCAGCCCGGGCGATCTCGAGCCGCGGCTGATCCTATGCAGCGACTACGTCCTTGCCGGCCAGGCGCAGGAAGCGCGCCAGGTGGCCCAGGAGATTCTCGCGATCGATCCGACATTCTCGACGCGCAGATACGCCGCTGGCCAACCCTACAAAGAAGACCAGCCCTTGCAGCGACTAACCGACAGCCTTCGCGCGGCAGGGCTCCCCGAGTGAACGATCTGAGGTCTGATGACTACTCCGACCGCTGCGATTCGCATTCCGGCAGGCGCAGGGGCTTCTCGATCTTCGCCAGAGCCTCGGGCTCGGCGCAGGGCGTGAAGCCGGCGAGCCGCATGGTGTCGATGAAACGCTGGCGCTCGGCGCCACTGTAGCCGGGCTCGTTGGCGATGGCTTCGATGGTCAGGTCCGGGTGTTGTTCCAGCGCCTTTCGGGCCCAGGTCATCGCCTCTTCGCTTCTGCCCATGGCCGCAAGCGCACCGGCGCGCATCGCCCATGTCACCTGCTTGTAGTTATCTGGGGTCAGGCGATCCATCATGTGCAGGGCATCCTCGTAACGTCCCGCCATGAAGTACGCATAAGAGAACGGCCCGGCGCTCCACATTGGATAGTTCGGATTGAGGCGAATCACCTGATCGACCATGTCCGCGCCGCGCTCCGGCTCGCCGAAGGTGGACGCCCAGCCGCTATAGAAGGTCAGGATTTCGGCCGCGCCCGGCGCCAGGCTCAGGGCGGTGTCCAACTCCGCCTTGGCGCGCACGAAGTCGTCGTGTTCGCCGAGCCTCATGCCGAGGGCGGCGTGCGCCTCGGCATCACTGGGGTCCAATCTGACCGCACGCTCGGCGGCATCGGCTGCAATCCGCCGGTTCCTTTCCGGCTCGACGCCGAAGTTGGCAAGCACGGAATGTGAATGGGAAAGCTCGATCCAGGCGCGGGCGAACCCGGGGTCAATCTCGACGGCGCGGTCGAGCAGTCTGATGGCCTCCTCCACATCCGCGCGGTTGATTTGCTCGAGCTTCTCCGTGCCTAAGAGGTAGAGTTCATAGGCGGTCAGATTGCTCGGCGGCTTGCGGTGCGCGGCGATCCGCCCGGCCTCCTGGACCAGGCCGGCGCCGCCGCCCAGACGGTTGCCGATCTGCTCGGAGATCTCTGCCTGGACGGCGAAGATGTCCTTGTCGGGGCGGTCCCATCGTTCCGACCACAGATTCTTGCCGGTCCTGGCATCGACGAGCTGCGCCGTGATCCGCGTGCGGTCGCCTTCTCGTTGGATCGAGCCCTCGACTACGAAGTCGACCCGGAGCGCAGTGCCGATCGCGCGTGCGTCGACCGGCTTGCCCTCGTAGATCCTGGTCGAATCGCGGGCGATCACGCCAAACTCGGGGAAGCGCGCGAGATCGGTGATGACGTCCTCGGCCAAGCCGTCGGCCAGCCTCCGCGAGACTGCGTCATCGGGGAGATTGTCGAAAGGCAGCACGGCAATGAGAGGCTTGGCGTTCGGCGGGCCCTGCGGCCAGAACCACCAGGCTCCCCCGCCCGCCAGAGCGAGCGCCACCACGGCTGCAGCCCCCAAGGGGATCCAACGAGAGGCCGGCATGAACGATTTACGTGACCGCGACATTTCCCGGGAGCGCAGACGATCGCTTTGGGTCGCGTCCGCGGCCATGTCGCCACCAGTCTCGACGTTCTCGGGCGGCCGCCGCTCCACTGCTGCCACACATCTGGTTGACGATTGAATCTCCTTGTAGAGCCGCTCGGACTCCGGCTCCGGCTCGACGTCGAGGTTGCGCCGCAGGGTGTCGCGACAGAGCTGATACTGGCGCAGCGCCTGCGAGCGATCGCCCTTCACCGCGTAAAGCCGCATCAGCGCACGGTGCGTGTCCTCGCGGGTGGGATCGAGCTGCAGCAGCCGCTCTGCCGTTTCGATCGCGACGTCACCGGACTGCGTTTTCAGCAGCCGCGCGAGCACGCCGACGGCGAGATCATGCAGACGCGTCCGCTCGACCAGGAGCCAGTCGGCGAAACCGGAATCGGGCAGGCTGACGCCTTCGAGCAGTTCGCCGCGGTAGAGCGCCGCCGCCTGTTCCAGCTCTCCGGCCGCCGCCAGCCGTGCCAGCTCGACGGCATCGACGCTCACGACGGCCGGGTCGAAGGCAGCCACCTCCCGGTCGGTCAGGAGCGCCGAGACACCCAGGATGCGCCGCAGTTCGGCCAACGCCTGCCGCAGGCTGCCACGCGCCTGCTCTTCGTCGCGATCGCCCCACAGCAGAGCCGTCAACTGCTCCCGCGACCAGCCGGCCGCCGGCGCCAACGCGAGCAGGGCGACGAGCGCCCGCAGCTTCCGTCGGGGAGGAGTCAGATCACCGCCATCGGCGCTCGCGAGCTCGAAGCCCCCGAGCATCCGCACCCTCAATTGCGGTCCGGTCGGCGTATCCATGTCGCGTCCGGTCGGCGCTAATCGCCGCGACATGAGTTTAGGCGCATTTCGCGCGGCGAGCAAAGCGGCGTCACGGGGAGTTCACGGAGATTTCGCGCGTGCGGGTTTCAATCTCGACCGCCCGTTTCCGCTGCATTCGACGACCAAAAGGAGGGCAGCCATGACGATAGGAACAGGATTTGGCATGCTCGCCCTTGGCTCGGCGCTGCTCTGCGCCAACGTGGGCTTGGCGGCCGACATTGTCACCGATGCCAACATCGTCACCGGGCTCGATATCTCAGACTCGATCGCGCCGGGCGACATGCGGCTGGAGATCGAGGGCATGGCGCGTGCGATCCGCTCGCCCGAGGTCCTCGCCGCGATTCGAAGCGGGCGCTACGGACGGATCGGGTTTGCGGTGTTCGCGTGGCATCACAGCCAGTTTCCGATGGTCGTACCGTGGGCGGTCATCGCTTCGGAGGCGGACGCGACGGCGGTCGCCCGCGCGATCGAAGCCCGTCTTCGGGTCAACGTTGAAACGGAAGCTCGAGCGAACGGGGCATTCTACGCCGGCCGATTGACCGACCTCTCGCAGGCCATCGATCATGCGGCCGAGATGATCTCGGCGGCGCCCTATGCCACGGATCGCGCCATCGTCAACATCATCGGGAACGGTGAGGACAATGTGGGCGAGGAGGCCCAGGTCGCTCGTGAACGCGTCATCGCGATGGGAGCCACCGTGAACGGCGTCGTACTCGGCCCGGGCGCCTTCGTCATCTCGACCGGCGAGGCCACCAGTCTGGTGGAGGTGCTGACGCGCAAGTTCCTGAACGACTTCGTGGTCGCGGCACGCCCTTGACCTTCCCGGTGCAGATAGCGTCCCGTCAGACTGGCGCGGGCGCCGGACGGGCGCCGTCCTCGCCAGAGAAGCGGCGAGATGTGGTCGTAGTACGGCCCCATCATCGTCGCCGGGGCCTCAGCGAACGTAGAGTCTAGCGCTGCCAGAACGGCTTGGTTATCTCAGCCAGAACGTCGGCCCGGGTCAGACCGATGTCGCGCAGCATGTGATCGCTGAGGTACTCGAGATGATGCCGCTGGCGGGCCCGCTCGTGCCAGCTCAGGAAGAGCTTCGTCGCTCGCTTCAGGGCGTTCAACCAGGACCGGCCCTCGGGCAGCGTGGCGGCGCCGCCCAGGCTTGGCCGACCGGCCGCCAGGGACGCCTGGGCGGATCTCAGCTGGAAAATCGTCGACATCCGAAGGCTCCTCAAGCATTGGGTTGGGTTGGGTTGGATCTTGTTTGTAGCCGCCCCCTCCTGACAGCATGGTGTCAGGAGACATCGTCCAGGGTTTCGGACGCCGAGCGAGGAGCCCATGCGTCGCGCCGATCGCCTGTTCGAGATCATCCAGCTGATGCGCCGCCAGAAGCTGGTCCGCGCCCGGGATCTGGCCGAGAAGCTCGAGGTTTCGGAGCGGACGATCTACCGCGACGTGCGCGATCTGATGGCGAGCCGCGTGCCGATCGAGGGCGAGGCGGGAGTCGGCTATGCCCTGCGTCAGGGCTTCGACCTGCCGCCGCTGATGTTCGACGAGCATGAGATCGAGGCGCTGGTGCTGGGCGCCCGGATCGTCGAGTCCTGGACCGATGCCAAGCTCGCCGAGGCGGCCGGCAACGTCATCGCCAAGGTCGAGGCGGTGATCCCGGAGCGCCTGCGCCAGCACATGGCGGAGACCGCACTACTCGCGCCGGCCGGGCACTTCGCTCACCCGATCACCGTCGATCCGGGCGAGCTGCGCTGGGCGCTCCGGCGCCGGCGCAAGGTGCATTTTCACTATCGGGACGGCGAGGAGCGGGCGACCGCGCGGGTGGTGCGACCGCTCGCGCTCTCGTTCTACGGCCCGGCCTGGCTGCTCGCGGCCTGGTGCGAGCTGCGCCAGGACTTCCGCTCCTTCCGGCTGGATCGCATGGCGCGGCTCGAGGTCCTGGACGAAGCCTTTCGCCCCGAGCGCGGCAAGACGATCCAGGACTTTCTCAAGCGGAACGACAACTGATGGTAAGGTGCGGCTCGGAGCGTCCGAACAGCTCGCGCCGCGTGTCCCGCACATCAGCCCGGGACATTCGGGCCGCGCTCCGGGTGGCGGGGCAGGTCGTCCTTGGTGTCGAACCAGGCGATCCGGCTCGCGGTCCAGATGTGGTAGCTCGGGCGAACGGCCGCGGGATCGTCGAGGCTCGCGAGCGTGACGTCGAGGGTCTCGGGCTCCGCCAGGGCGCGGAACACGAGCTGGCTGCCGCAGACCGGGCAGAACAGGCGCTCCGCCCCGGGCGAGGAACCGTACACCGCCGGCTCGCCCGCGGTCCAGGCGAAGTCGCTCCTGGCCGCGGTCAGCCAGGCCACAACCGGCGCCCCGCCGGCACGCTGGCACATCCGGCAGTGGCAGTAGGCGGCATCGCGCGGTGCGGCGCTGATCCGGTAGCGAACCTTGCCGCACAGACAGCCACCTTCGAGCGGAAGCTTCATGACGATCCTCCAGGCTCACGACAGAGGAGCACGGTAGCGAGGAGCTCATTCGGGGGGTAGATCCCGAGCCCGAGCCCCCCGCTCACGCGAACGCGAGCAGCACCTCGTCGGCGGCGACCGTGTCGCCCGGCTCGATCCGGATCTCCCGGACCACGCCGTCACGCTCGGCGCGCAGCACGTTCTCCATTTTCATCGCCTCGAGCACGACCAGCTCCTGTCCGGCCTTGACCGAATCGCCCGGCGTCACGGCGATGCTCAGGATCAGGCCTGGCATCGGCGAGGTGAGGAATGCCGAGCTGTCGGGCGGCGGCTTGAACGGCACCCGCGCGGCGAACTCGGCCGCCTCGCGGGTGCGGATCAGTGCCTGCACCTCGACCCCGCCATGGGTGAGACGAAAACCTTCGGCGCAGGGGTCGACCTGAATGACCGCGGTCTGGCCTTCCATCGTGGCGCGGGCGAGCGGCTGACCGGGGCGCCATTCGAGCAGCAGCTCGTGGCGGATATCGCCGACATCGATCATGAACAGAGGCGGTTCCAGCTCGGCATGGACCTCGATGTTCTCCTCGCCGAGCCGGACCACCCAGTCGCTCGGGATCACCGGCCGCCAGCCGGGCAACTGACCGGAGATCCGACCATCGCGCTGCGCCTGGAGCAGCCGCAGCCCGACCGCCACCGCGGCGAGGCCGGTACGGGTGGCTTCGGAGGGCGGCACCCCTTCGAAGCGCTCGCCGAACTCGGCGGCGATGAAGTCGGTCGAGAGGCGCCCGTCGCGGAAGCGGCGATGGTTGAGGAGCGCGGTGACGAAGGTGATGTTGTGGCTGAGGCCGCGGATGTAGAAGGCGTCGAGCGCGGCTGCCAAGCGCGCGATCGCCTCGGCCCGAGTGGCGCCGTGGGCGCAGACCTTGGCGATCATCGGATCGTAGAACATCGAGATCTCGCTGCCCTCGATCACGCCCGAATCGACCCGAATCCCCGCCCCCGCCGGCTCGAGGTAGCGCTTCAGCCGCCCGGTCGAAGGCAAAAAGCCGCGCGCCGGATCCTCGGCGTAGACCCGGGCCTCGATCGCCCAGCCATGCAACGGCACCTCGTCCCGGGTGAAGCCGAGGGGCTCGCCCGCGGCGACCCGGATCATCCGCTCGACCAGATCGAGGCCGGTCACCAGCTCGGTTACCGGGTGCTCGACCTGGAGGCGGGTGTTCATCTCGAGGAAGTAGAAGCGACGCTCGGTGTCGACGATGAACTCGACCGTTCCGGCCGAGTGATAGCCGGCGGCGCGGGCGAGCGTCACCGCCTGCGCGCCCATCGCCCGGCGGGTCGCCTCATCGAGCAGCGGGCTCGGCGCCTCCTCGATGACCTTCTGATGCCGGCGCTGGATCGAGCATTCGCGCTCGCCCAGATGGACGACGTGACCCTGGCGATCGCCCAGAACCTGGATCTCGATGTGCCGCGGCTCGCGGATGAATTTCTCGAGGAAGACCCGATCGTCGCCGAAGGACGAGCGGGCCTCGCTCCGCGCCCGCTCCAGCGCCTCGCCGAGGTCGCGCTCGCCAAGCGCGATGCGCATGCCCTTGCCGCCGCCGCCCGCGGCCGCCTTGATCATCACCGGGAAGCCGATCGTCTTCGCGATGTGCGCTGCGAGCTTCGGCTCCCGGATCGCCTCGGGATGCCCCGGGATGACGCTGACCCCGGCCTCCGCCGCCAGGCGCTTGGATTCGATCTTGTCGCCCATGAGCCGGATCGCGCCGGCCGGCGGGCCGATGAAGGTGATGCCCTCGGCCTCGAGCGCCTCGGCGAAGACCGCGTTCTCGGCGAGAAAACCGTAGCCGGGATGGACCGCCTCGGCGCCGCTCCGGCGCGCTGCGGCGACGATCTGGTCGATCCGAAGGTAACTCTCGGTCGCCGGTGGCGGGCCAATCGGGATCGCCTCGTCGGCCATGCGCACATGCGGCGCGTCGAGGTCGGCCTCGGAGCAGATCGCCACGGTCGCGATGCCCAGCCGGCGGCAGGTCCGGATCACCCGGCACGCGATCTCGCCGCGATTGGCGATCAGGATTTTTGCGAACATCCGAGCGGTCCCTCGATCGACCTCGCCCGCCAATCTACGGAGCCGCAAGGCGGGAGACAACCACGCCTGACCGCGGGTTTCGGACGTGCGCCGTCACCTCTCCTGCCGGCGCGGCCGGGTGCCCGGGAATTTGTTGCGATATCACCTCGCAGGCGCGCGGCTCGACGCACCGCGGCCCCGATTCATCCTCTGGCCTGACCGCTAAGGGATTGTTTTACCGTGGCTTCCCGGGTTCGTTTGGTAGGATCGCGCGCGCGGCATCGGGCGCAGCGCTCTCGGGGATCTCGCGCGCCTGCGCCTGGAGCAGTCTCAGCGCCGCGAGGGCGCGGAACAGCTCGGCCAGCACCGAGCCGCGATAACGGACCAGCGTCTCGAGCCCGCGCGGGCCGTTGCCATCGCGCATCAGCCCGAGGCCGAGCGCG
>JBKPDM010000198.1:0-16944 GCA_046727895.1 Pseudomonadota bacterium
GCTCAATCGCCCTCAGCTGATGCTCGATCGCCTCAAACCTCTGCTGCACGATTGACCCATACTCGTCCCGATAACACCGCTTCGTCACCACCGTCTCAAGCAACGCCAGCGCCGTCTGATCCGCTAGCTGCCCCAAATCACAGCCCAACGTGAAATACCGCGGCGTGATCACCCCGTCCTCACGCAGCCTCGGCATCCGGCACCCCCCACCTCAGCGCCTTCACCCGCGACGTGAACGCCCGCTCGATGATCTCCGTCGAGAACAACGCCGTCGCATCATCCTGGAATTGGCACTGGTATTCTTCAGCAAAGGCCGCCGGCCCAAGCTCCTTCAGCTGCTCAGCCAAAAACTCCGCGCTGATCCTCGGACACTTCGACGCCGGAATCTCCACCCGCAACCACGTCGGGTCCGAACCCACCATCAGCCACTGCTCGTAAAACCAACCCCGCTTGCCGTGCGGCGTGCTCAGCGCAACGAACTTCCGTCCCGCCCCGCTCGTCGCCTGCATCGGCCTCAAACTCGCGATCAACTCGTCCGGCACCCGCGCCGCCTCGTCCAGGACCACCGCCGCCGCCCGCGCGTAGCCTCTGGTCGTTCGTTCCGATCCCGGCAGCGAGACGATCCGGCTGCCACCCTTCAACTCCAGCCGCAACACACTCTCCGCATGCAGTGGAGTCTTGCCCTCCGGCAAAGCGTGGTAGAACGCCATGACCCGCCTGAACAATTCGCCCGATTGCCGCTGACTCGGGCTCACCAACAGGGTCAGCGATCCCGGCTCGTAGAGCGCCACCCTCAGCGCCAGCAACGCCGCTGTCGTCGACTTGCCGCTCTGCCGGCTGCAGCACATCAGAACCTTCTGTTGCGGCGCGTCCAAAACGTCCCGCTGCCAGTCGTCCAGCGGCCCCTCGAGACCGGCCGCCCGGGCGAAATGGTCAACGTCCAACGCCAGCCGCAAGTCGGCGAATATCGACGACTCAGCCATCAGCCAACACCTCAATCTGGCGCGGATGCTTGCCCGTGAAGTGCGGCACCTCGCCCTCAAGCTGCGCCAGCACCTCCCCAACCGCCTCCCGCGCCTTGCCGTATGGACGCAAAGCCGCAATCAGGTTGGACCGCAGATCGACGTACGCGGGCTGCAGCAGGATCTGGAAATTCGCCACCCTGGCCACTGCCTCTTCGTGTTGGGCAAACGTCCCCAGGGCACGCGCCGTCAATTCGATGTTCCGGTGAAGCTTGTCCGCTGCCGCCAACGCCAGCGGCCGCCAGCCCTTCCGAATGCACTCGTCCTGCAGCTTGAACAGGACGCTGCGCTCCCGGGCCAGATTGAGCAGCACTCCCTGGCTTTCCTCGGCACGGATTTGTGCCAGCGCCTCGGCCGACAGCTGCCCCGCCGTCTGACTGAAGGCGTCGCGAACGCTCGCTGGGATGTGGCCAGTCTTCTTGTGGCGTGTCACGCTCGAGCCCGGAAGATCAAACCGCTTCGCAATCGCGGTGCAGACCACACCTCGCGCAAGCTCGATGTCGATCTCCGATCGCCTCGGGTGGTCGCAGGTGCGGCAGCGCTGGCCCATTAGCTTAAATCTGCCCTTGCCTATCAGCCGAAATATCAGCGACCAGCACTAAGTCCTCGCGACCAGCCTCGACTAGCCTATAACTTAGACGCGGCATCAGCACCGCCCTAAACAGTTTCCAGCCACCACCGGCCTCGGCATAGACGCAAGCTTTAGAACCGTCCGGGCTGACTAGCAATACTTGCGACCAGGGTACGCGTCAACCCACCCGATACCGTAGCTGTCTTAGCTTCACCTAGCGCCGAAACCCCAGGGAATCTGCCATTTTTGGCGGCTTGTCGCGGCCATGTCGCGTCGACGGCGGCGCCGTTCAGACTTCCGGTATCGCGCCTGGCATCGCATCCAGCACCATGTGGTGCCCATGGTGGTGGTCGTGGTGATGGTTGCGCCGATGAACGGCCACTCTGTCGACCTCGATGCCGGAGAAGCTCAGGGAATCCCCCGTTTTCCTGGGCCTTTCCTGCATACCAAGCTTGACGTTCCGCAGGTTCTGGCATAGGTTTCAGCATCACGACCAGCATCAGATACCAAGTCCTTCGACGATGCCCGACAAGGTGCGTGAGAACAGGATCCGCCGGATGGCCGCACGGCAAGGCCTCCAGCTCGTGAAGAGCCGCACCCGCGACCCGCGCGCGTTGGACTACGGCAGCTACATGCTGCTCGACGGTAACCGGATCGTCCTGGGCGGAACCCGCAAGGCGCTCGGCAACAGGTTCAAGCGAGGCATGGCCGTCTCGCTCGACGAGGTCGAGGCCTTTCTCAAACGGGGTTAAGGACATGGGCACCATCCGCAAGCGCGCCTGGCCGTCCGGCGACGGGTACAAGTCCGCCTGGGTGGTCGACTACGTCGACCAGTACGGCAAGCGGCGCCTCAAGACCTTTGCCAAGCGCAAGGGTGCTGACGATTTCATCGTGAAAGCCCGCCATGAGGTCGCCCAGGGCACGCACACGCCGGAGTCCACCTCCATCACGGTCGCCGACGCCTGTAAACTCTGGCTCGAGCGGGCCGAGGCAGCGGGCCTCGAGGCCCACACCTTGTGCACCTATCGGCTGACCGCGCTGCACCACGTGCTGCCGATGCTCGGGAGCGAGAAGCTGGCGAAGCTCAGCGCGCCGCGGGTCCAGAAGTTCGCCGACGGTCTCCTGCGCGGCGACACGCCGGACGGCAAGCCGCGCGGCCGCGAGATGGCGGGCAAAGCGTTGCGCGCCCTCAAGGCGATGGTGGACGCGGCGCAACGCTACGGGCTGGTGGCGCAGAACGTCGCGATGACGGCGCGCCTGCCGCATGGCGCGCGGCACCGCGAGCACGTCGTCGTACCCGCCAAAGAGCACGTGCGCAGCATGATCGAGGCGTCCACCGCTCGCTGGCGGCCGCTGGTGATCACGGCCGCGTTCACCGGGTTGCGTGCCTCAGAGCTGCGTGGCCTGACCTGGGCCGATGTCGACCTCGACGAGGCGGTGCTCGTGGTGCGCCAGCGGGCCGACCGCTACCAGCAGCTCGGCAGTCCGAAGACGCGGTCGTCGCGCCGGAGCGTCCCGCTGATGCCGATCGTGGCCAACACCCTGCGCGCATGGAAGCTCGCCTGCCCGATCTCGGCGCTCGCGCTGGTGTTTCCCACCGCCAAGGGGACCGTGCACCGGCACACCAACCTCGCCGAGCACGGCTTCAAGGCGCCCAGCGCCGGGCCGGCCTGGTCGACGAGGATGGCCGTCCGCTCTACAGCGTGCATGCTTTTCGCCATTTCGCGGCGTCGCTGTTCATCGAGCAGGGGTTCCCGCCCAAGCGTGTCCAGGCGCTCATGGGGCACGCCTCCATCACGATCACGTACGATCGGTACGGACACCTGTTCCCAACGCCCGAGGATGATCGCGCCAGGCTCGCGGCGGCGCAGCTGACCGTGCTGGGCACGTGACCAAAGGCCAGAGGTGCCGATCACGAATCTCCACGTCTCATGATTATGTCGCGGATCGCGCGGCTCGTGTGCCGGCGCATGGTCCAGATCATCCCGGACGGTCGCGTCCTGAGGTCGCTCGACCTCGCGCGATCTCTTGCTCGGTGGTGGGCGGTGGTCCAGGCGACGATGCCGGAGGTGACGTTGTCCACCCGCCCAGTGCGAGGAAAATGGTCACGACGATGGCTGGCAGAGTGCATCCTCCTTTTGCGGATGGCGGCCTGCAAAGGCCGCGTGCTTTCGGGGTGTTGCAGCGGAAGCGTGAGCACATGAGCGGCGACATGGGCGATCCCAACGTGATCACGGGACCGCCCAGGGGTCGCGCGCCGCTGACCGGCGATTACATATCGGTGCCGTAGCGTCGCACGGGGACGCGCCGGGCCTTGGCCTTGTCGATGAGGTTCTCGGTGATGCCCGAGCCGGGGAAGGCGATGACGCCGATCGGCATGGCCTCGAGCATCGCATCGTTACGCTTGAAGGGCGCGGCCTTCTGGTACCGGGCCCAGTCGGGCTTGAAGACGACGTGCGGGACGCCACGGTGGTCGGCCCACCTGGCGGCGATCAGCTCGGCGCCGCGGGGTGCGCCGCCGTGCAACAGGACCATGTCCGGGTGCTTGGTCTTGACCTTGTCGAGGGTCGCCCAGATCCGGTGATGGTCCTGATAGCCGACGCCACCGGCAAAGAGGATGCGCGGACCCGCAGGCAGGAAGACCTCGGTCTCGGCCCGGCGCTTGGCATTGATGAAGTCTCGGCTGTCGATGACGGCGGCGGTCATGGCGCGGTGATTGACCTTGGAGCCGGAAATCGGCTTCCAGGCCGAGCCGGTGCGCGCCTCGAACAGCTCGGCCGCATGGTCGCGCATGAACTCGAAGGCGTTGCGCCGCTCGATCAGCGTCAGCCCTTGGGCGATCAGGCGTTCGAGCTCGACGGACTTGACCTCGGAGCCGTCCTGTTCGCGTTGGGAGCGGCGCTGGGCGTGCTCGTTGTCGTCGAGGTCGCGCTGGACCCGGTCGATCGTGCGATGGAAGAGGTTGACGAAGGACCAGAGGGTCGGCGAGATCGTCCTCCAGGCGGGTCTCGCCGAGCATCTGGGCGAAGATGTCGAAGATGTCGTTCAACGCCGCCTCGCAGGCCTGGGCGTCCGGGAGGAGCCTGTGATCGGGCTCGTCCTGGTGTGGTCGGTGACCGTAGAGCGCCAGCTCGTCGAGCAGGTAGGCGGTGGGTGACTGCGCCGTGCCGGCGACGTGGGCGTCGGTGTCAGGGCGGTTGGTGCCTTTTATCGCCCCGGGTTGTCTCCTTGCGACGGACGGCCGCGCCTGTCGCGGCCTTGCTGGCGATCGGGGACGGGAGGCGCGCGGGGGCCGCACCCCTGGGGCCGGAGCGCCAGCGGAGGATGGCGGGGACCGCGTTTTTTGCTGCGCGAGGAAGGCGCGGATCGGGCTCCCACGTGAGCTGTCGCGTGGGATGGCCGCGCCGGGGAAAAAACTCGGGCCCTGCCATTGCGGCCTCGGCGCGAGGGCGGCCTTTGGCCGCCCGATCTCCGGTAGATCGCCCGCTGAGCAAGGCCCGCGCGGGCCCGTTCCCGGAGCGCCAAGGAGACGGCCGGCGATGGCAGCGGCGGCCACCTCGAGACCACGTCCGCTTCCGGCGCGCACTGCGCACTCGGCCGGGCGCTACTCGAGGGGGGCGGTCAACCGGCCGGTCCCGACAGGAAGCCGGTGAGCTGATCGAGGACCTGCCGCCGGAGCTTCGTGGCGCCAACGCAGCGCAGATCGTCGTTGAAGTCGTCGAGACACGGCACGAGGTCGTGGACCACGACACCCTGAGCCTCGGCCCGATCGCGAAGGCGGGCTGCGGCGTGGACACCTGCAGCGCCGTTGTCGCGGGCGATAACGAGCCGGGCGAGACCGGAGGGCAAGAGGAGCGCCGCGAGGTGGTTGGCGGTGAGCGCCGAGACCATGGGCAGCTCCGGCAGCACGGTCTTGAGCGACAGGACCGTCTCGATGCCCTCGCCGGCCAGGAGCCGGTCGGTGACCCGGCCGAAGCGGATGCCGTGGCCGAGCAGGACGCCCAGGACCTTGCGTGGCGCGTCAAGATCCGCGACGGCCAGGCGCTCGACATCGAGCCAGGTGCGGTTGATGCCGACAATGCGTTCGTCGAGGTCAGTGATGGCGGCGAGCATGGCAGGAAGCCGGCAGAACGTGGCCTGGTCGTGGGCGCGATAGCTGACGGAGGGGTGGAAGCGCAGCATCGGGGAAGCGACCGCGGTGATGCCGCGCGCCCGGAGATAGGCCTCGGCGGGCGTGCCGGGGATCGGCCGGCCGGCCCGGAACAGGCGCCATGCGGCCTCGGGCGTAGACCGGCGTCGGTAGGACGGCTGGCGTCCAGGCTCGGTGGTCGGGCGCGGCAGCGCGAGAAAGCTGCGAGCCTCGTCCATGGCGGCGCCGAGAGCGCTGAATGCGCAGCGCAGCCGGATCAGGTCCAAAAGATCGCCGTGCTCGCCGGTGGCAGCATCGGTCCACTTGCCGGCCGCGCCCTGGCCGGAGAGGGGGCCGTCGAGACGCACGTAGAGGCTGCGCCCCTTGCTGTTGTGGACGTCGCCGACGAGCCAGTAGTGCCCGGCGCGGCGGCCGTTGGAGAGATACTGGCGACAGACGTCCTCAGCGTGCGCCGCCAGGTGCCGTGCGAGGACGGCGGCGGGATGCTCGCTCATCGCGCCGTCTCCCGCTCACGTCCGTGCCCGCGCAGCGCAATGAAGGACGGGGTGGCGGTCCAGGAGCGCGCCGAGAACGGCGACGCCGGCGCCGATCGTGGGAATGAACAGGCGCAGCCGCCAGGTGATGATCTCGCTGGTCAACCCCAGCGCCTTGAGCTGATCCACGGCGCCGTCCGAGAAGCCCATGACCTCGCAGCGCTCGGCGTCCATCACGCGGGCGCGGCGCAGGCTGAGCCCACCCGCGAGGGCAACGCCGGCGCCCCGCTCCATGACCGCGGCCCAGACATCGTCGGCCGACAGCGTGTGGTCGGCGTCGACACCGAGCGCGGCATGGACGGCACCTAAGACCTCTGGGGTCACGAGCCGGCCGATGACCCGCTCGCCCCCGTCGGTCTGCAGGCGGTAGACACGCATGTTCTCTGCGGGCAGACGGTCCCAGATCGGCAGCAGGAGTCCGGTGATGACGTGGAACTCGGTCGTCGAGAACGCGGGGACCTCGTCGACCTCCTTCTCCCAGAGGGTGGCGAAGCTGGCGTCTTGGGACGGCTCCCAGCGCGAGGCGCTGTAGTCGCGGACGCTCATGGTCTCGCGGCCCATCGGGCGGATCAGGCGGATGCGCTCCTCGACGCTGCCGTCGTCATGCATGCGGCTGGGCGCCGGGATGCGGACGGCGGCGCGATGGGAGAGAGGGTTGACGATCAGCTCGCCACCCGGGTCTTGCCCTTGGCAAGCCCGAGGGCAGGCTCTGTGCTGCAGCGCGATCTTGTGGGCGTCATCCAGGCTGAGCGGCCGGTTGCGGTCCTTGCGCCGGACCCGGTAGCTGCGCGTTTCCGCGCCGGTGGCGGCATGGGTGTAGACGGTGCGTCGCTCGGTGACCTCGAAGCTCTCGGCGATCAGCGTCTCGACGCCCACGTCGTAGGTACCAGACGCGATGGCGCCCTCGATCTGGGACTCGAGGCGCGCTTCGAACTCTTCGAACAGCGCGTTCTGCAGGCCGATGCGCAGCGCCAGCATGCGGTTGAGGAAGCGGGTGATCGGCGGCAGCTCCTCCCTGAGGCTGCCGTCCTGGTCGGTCAGCTCGAGCCCGGTGTGCTCGGCGAAGGTCGCGAGCGAGCAGCAGGCGATGCCCCCGGCGTGGAGGGCTTGGTAGAACTGCCGCAACGCCGCCTTGGCATAAGGGCTCTCCAGGTTGTCGTCGGCGCGGAACAGGCCCTGGCCGCCGGTCTGGCGCTGGCCCCGCGTGATGGCGCCGAGTGTGTCGAGGCGGCGGGCGATGGTGGAGAGGAACCGCTTCTCGCCCTTGACGTCCGTAGCGACTGGCCGAAACACCGGCGGCTGGGCTTGGTTGGTGCGGTTGGACCGGCCCAGGCCCTGGATGGCGGTGTCGGCCTTCCAGCCTGCCTCGAGGAGGTAGTGGATGCGCAGGCGCCGGTTCCTGGCCCCGAGGTCGGCGTGATAGCTGCGCCCGGTGCCGCCGGCGTCGGAGAAGACCAGGATCCGCTTCTCGTCGTCCATGAAGGCTTGGGTCTCGCCGAAATTGGCGGACGCCGGCCGGCTCTCGACACAGAGGCGGTCGCCGCGGCGCCGGTCTTCCTGACGACGCGCTTCGCTCGTCCGGTCACCTCGGCCACCTGCTCGGTGCCGAAGTGCCAGATGATCTGGTCGAGCGCCGCCTGGACCGGGGGCAGCGCGGCCAGGTGCTCGATCAAACGGTCGCGCCGTTCCACCGCCTCGCGCGAGAGGACCGGGTTGCCGTCCGCATCGAAGACGGGTCGGGAATGGAGGTTGCCCTCGTCGTCGGAGGAGACCTCGAACAGCTGCGTCGGGAAGGAGTGAGCGAGGTAGTCGAGGACGTATTCGCGCGGCGTGATGTCGATCGTGATGTCCGACCATTCGGCGGCGGGGATCTCGGCCAGGCGGCGGTCCAGAAGCGCCTCGCCGGTCGAGACCACCTGCACCACGACGGCATGCCCCTCATCGAGATCGCGCTCGATCGCCTTGATCAGCGTCGGGCATTTCATCGCGGTCAGGAGATGGTTGAAGAAGCGCTGCTTGTTGGCTTCGAAGGCCGAGTGGGCGGCGGATTTGGCGTTGCGGTTCAAGGTACCCTCGGGGCCGGTGATGTTGACCGCCTCGAGCGCCGCCTCGATGTTCTGGTGGATGATCTTGAAGGCGTCGGCGTAGGCGTCGTAGATCGCGACCTGCTCGCGCGTCAGGGTGTGCTCGACGATCTCGTAGGTGACGCCCTCGTAGGACAGGGCGCGGGAGGCGTAGAGGCCGAGCGCCTTGAGGTCGCGCGAGATCACTTCCATCGCGGCGATGCCGCCCGCCTCCATGGCGGCGATGAAGTCCGCGCGTGAGGCGAACGGGAAGTCGCCGGTGCCCCACAGGCCCAGCCTCGAGGCATAGGCGAGGTTGTTGACCGTGGTGGCGCCGGTCGCGGAGACATAGACCACGCGGGCGTTGGCCAGCGCGTTCTGGAGCCGCAAGCCGGCGCGGCCCTGCTGCGAGGGCGCCTTCTCGCCGCGGGCGCTCCTCTCGCCGGCTGCATTGGCCATGGCATGGGCCTCGTCGAAGACGATGACGCCCTCGAACCCTGCCCCGGCCCCCGAGCCGGGGTCGCGCTTCAGCCAGTCGACGATCTGCTGGACCCGCGAGCACTTGCCCCGGCGCTCCTGGGTGCGCAGCGTGGCGTAGGTGGTGAACAGGATGGCGTCGCCGAGCTCGATGGTGGCGTCCTGGCGGTAGCGCGAGAGCGCGACGATGTCGCTCTCGGCGCCGCCGAGGGCGGTCCAGTCGCGGACGGCGTCCTCGATCAGCTTGTCGGACTTGGAGATCCAGAGCGCCCGGCGCCGGCCCTTGAGCCAGATGTCGAGGATGACGCCGGCGACCTGGCGGCCCTTGCCTGCCCCGGTGCCGTCGCCCAGGAACCAGCCCCGCCGGAAGCGCACGGCGCCCGCAGTCTCGCGTGCGACCGCGCTCACCGTGTCGAGGGTCTCGTCGACCGTGTAGTGGCCGCTGAGGAAGCCCGAATGGGCATCGCCGGCGTAGATCAGGCTCTCGAGCTGGGCGTCGGAGAGAACACCGTCGGTTACCAGACGATCCAGGACATGGGGCCGGTAGGCCGGCTTGGGCGGCGCCACCGAGGCCATGGCCGCGGACTGGACGAGCTTGGTCGGATGGGGCTTGGCGCCGGGGATGACGACGGACTGGACCTCGTAGCCCTCGTAGAGCGCTTCGGTGATCGCTCTGTCGGTCGGCGTCCAGTCGCGGGTCTCATAGGCGAGCTCGACCACGTTTGCGGCATCGAGCCTGTGCGAGACCCGATGCAGCGGCAGCGTGCGCTCGGGCGCGTTCGACCCGTTGTCCGGAACGGGAGGGCGCTGCGGCCTGACCGCGACGGTGGTCTTTACAGCATCGGCGTGAGCGACCGCGCCGCATAGCGGCACGCGGTCCGGGACGCGGCGCTCGACCAGCTCGAGGAGCGCCTCGATGGAGTCCGCGATGCCATGCGGTGCCGGGAGCACGTCCGGCCGGTCTGCCGGCTGCTTGTCGATGACGGTGAGCCGGGTGTCGGCCGTAGTGCCATGCGGGCATAGGCCTTCCCGGCCAACCCGGCGGAGAAGACGACCCGGGCGCTCTCCTGCCAGCGCAGGAAGCTGTCGCGCCACGCCGGACTGTCGGCCGCAAAGCCGTTGCCGGTGATCGCGACCAGGCGGCCGCCATCGGTCAGACGGGCGAGCGCCGAGCCGATGTGCTTCAGCGTGGCGGCACGGTAGCGGCCCGCCACCCCCGGCGAGGCCGAGAACGGCGGGTTCATCAGCACCACGCTTGGTCGGAGCTCGGGCGGCAGGTGGTCGTGGATCTGCTCGGCGTTGTGCCGGGTGACGGACACGCTGCGAAAAAGCCGCGCCAGAAGGCCGGCGCGGGTCGCGGCGATCTCGTTGAGCGCCAGCGCGGCGCCGGCCATCTGTGCGAACACGGCGAGGAGGCCGGTCCCGGCCGAGGGCTCCAGGACAAGGTCGCCGGGACCGATCCGAGCGGCCCGGGCGGCGACGACACCGAGCGTGATCGGCGTGGAGAACTGTTGGAGCTGCTGGGACTCTTCCGAGCGCCGGGTCTGGCTTGGCAGGCGCCCGGCGAGGCGCGCCAGCATCGCGAGCAGGTCGGCGGGTGCGGCAGCCCGGGCGGCCATGGCCGGGCCGAACTTCTGGAGGAACAGGACCTGGGCGACCTCGGCCGCTTCATAGGCGTCTTTCCAGATCCAGGCGCCTTCGGCGTCCGAAGCGCCGAACGCCTCCTCCACGGCGCTGCGCAGCAGCCTGGTGTCGAGGACGCGGCCCTTCTCGAGGAGGCGGGCGAGGATGGTCCCGGCATGAAAAAGCCCCGAGACCTTGTCCGGGGCTTGGGGCGCAAAGAGGGGAAGGGCGGCCCCTTGTCGGGGCGCGGGAGCGGTGGCCGGCATGGCGGGTCTCCGAGAGCGGGGAACGGGCGCCCGAACGGGGCACGCTCTCTCTCAGTCCCACCCGGGCTTCGTCCATTCCGGCCTTCCCCCTCGCTCTTGAGCGCAGCACCGCCGGCCGCGCCGGGCAGCCCAGAAGGGCTCGTGTCTATGAGCGTGTACGCGTCGGCCTTCGGTTGTCGTTGGTATCCCCTAGACCTGGCAGGCCTTGGCGTTCCCAGGCGGGGAGTCGGCCGTCAGGAAGGCGGGGACCGTCTCCGCCCGCGTGTCGGAGCCGGGCTCGGCATCGATCCGGTCAGCTTCGTCCACCGAGCTTGGGTGGGCTGGCGCTTCCTCATCATCCGACGCGCCATACGCCATGCCAGGCGGGACCCAGGCGCCGGCCCGCGCGGAAGTCTCGGGGTCGAGGCCGAGCGTGGTCGTGCCATCGCCCGCGAAGGCAGCTTCCAGCGCCTTGGCGAGTTCCGGCTTCTTATCCTTGGCGTGATCGCGCTGCCAATGCGCGCCCAGGACGGCGGCGCCGACCGCGAGCGCATGAAACTTTTTGACCCGCCCCCAGTAGTTGTCGGCGGTCGGCCGCCAGTGGGCGGCGAAGTCGATGCCGAGGCGCTGGCCGACCTGCTCGATCACTGGATCGGCCTTGTCCTCGAAGGCGAGTTGGGCTTGCAACGTCTGCGCGACGCACCAGGCGAACAGGGCCTGCTTGGCTCCCGACGAAAGGGCGCAGAGCCGGGCAAAGCCCTCAGCAGGCGGCAGGCTCAGCCAGGCAAGGTCGAGTCGCTCGCGCCGGGCCGCCAGGCGTTGGGCGTCCGGGGTGTCCTTGAGGTCACCCAGCGAGCTGTCCGCGTGGGTCTGGAGCGCGCGAAGGTCGAGGGGGTTGGCGCGATAGCCGAGGTGCAGGATGCCGATGCACAGGCTGTAGAGGGCGACGTCGAACGCCGTCTCGAAGTCGCCGGCGAGATGAGCCTTGGTGATCTGCAGCCGGTGGGCCTTCAGATCGTCGATCAGCGCCTGGGTGAAGCCATGCACCTTACGAACCGCGTGCTCGCCCGACAGAGGCGTCCTGGTTGGTTCATCCGACAGCGGCCCGCCCGGCTCTTCACCGGAGACGCCATCGCCGTCCCCGGAGAGCTCATCGCGCGGGACGAGCCCCTCGTAGACCTGGAAGTCGCCATCATGACCGATGGTCACGATGCAGCCGGCGCGCTTGCGATCGTCGTCGCTGTACGCGGTGCGCCTTCGGACGATCTGTTGCAGTTGCTCGCGCCGGGCGGCGACCTGGTCGGCTTCGGCCTCGAGGTCTTCCGTCCAGCCAGCCTCCCCGAGGTCCATCAGCTCGGCGGCGCGCTGGTTGAGGCGCTCCATCTCCTCGGTCACCTCAGCCGGCACGCTGATGGGTCGGGGATGGACGCGGGCGAACTTCGCGGCGAACCCGTAGTCCGGCTCGAGCATGGGCTTGGCCCATTTCCAGGTCGCTTCGAGCTCCCTGGCCTTGGCCTCGAGCTTCTGGAGGGCAAGCTGACGGACCAGCTTGACGTCGTCGAAATAGCCCTCGTCCCGCTCGCTGAAGAGGTCACGGCTCACGCTCCCGCCGGCCTGCTCATAGGCTTCGGCGCCGACGAAACGGCCGAGCCGGGAAGCGGTGCGGATCGATTTCTCGGTCAGGAGGCGGCGGAGCGTGTAGTGCGAGACGCCGTAAGGGTCGTTCCTGACTTGGCTCCATACGGCGAGCTGGCGCCGATGGTCGTCCGTCAAGGTGAACGCCATCAGGGTTTCGAGGTCCATCTCTTCGGCTCGGTAGGCGACGAGGAGCTCGGCCGCGGCCTTGCCGAGCTTGAGGCGCTGGCGGACAAGCTTCTCGGAGACCCCGAAGCGGCTCACGATGGCCGGGACGGTCTCGCCCGCGTCGACCAATGCGGCGGATGCCTCGAACTGATCGGCCGGGTGCATCGCGTAGCGGACGATGTTCTCCGCGAGCGAGATTTCTGCCGCATCCTCCGTGCGGATGAAGCAGGGCACGACGCACTCTGGCGGCAGCTCGCCTTCCGCCTGCAGCGTCTTCAGTGCAGCGAGGCGCCGGCCGCCGGCGATCACCTCGTGGACCCCGTCCCCATTCGCTGGTGCAACGACGAGGTTCTGCTGAAGGCCATGGGCGGCGATGCTCGCCCTGAGCTCCGCCTCGGCCGTCTCGGACGGCGGCGTCTTGCGCACGTTGCGCAGCGATTTGACGAGCTTGTCGAGCGGGATGTGTTGGATAAAGTCTGGACCGTTCATCGGGAGATCCTTGCGGCGACGGGCCGGCAAGAGCCTCTCTCTCGCCTTTCGAACCCGTCACGAAGCTCCCGATCGCCCTCTGCCTCTACCGACTCCGACGCTGCCCCCCTAGTGTGCGAGGTAGCGCGTCCGAAGCCGATTCATGCCTCACCTCCCCGAGATGGCATCGCGCCGCGCGCGGCGGCCCACATTCTGCAGCGTCCAGATCACATCGTGGATGGCGCGGTCCTGGGCCCGCTCGAGCTCGCGGCTGAGCTTCTCCTCGGTCGTCGGCCTGGACTGCGGCGATGGCGACGTGCTTGCGCACGCCGCGAGCCCGATCACACTGATGAGGCACACGATCTTGGTCATATCTCGCGTCCCCTCCCGCCTGGCCCAAGCAGCGGCGCACAGATTGCTCGCACGACCGTGTCGCTGATGACCCAGTCCCCGCTCTCCGGCAGGCCGGCCACCACGCGGCGCTTGAACTCTTGGTAGACCTGCAAGGCGTGCTCGTCGCTATCGAGCGCGTCGGCGCACAGCGCGAGCGCAAGCTGCGCTGGCCCGCTGCCCTCATAGCCCCAAGCAAAGCCGGTGGGGCTGTGGTTGATCAGGTCCAGCCGGTGATCGAGGGGTCCGACTGGGCACCCGCCGACGTCGACCTTGACGGCGCTGTCTCTGGCCGTGCCATGGTAGGTCTTCATGGGGCTCGCTCTCCATGGCGGCTGGCCGCAACAGATGAAGTCTGGGCTGTTCATCGGGAGATCCTTGCGGCGACGGGCCGGCAAGAGCCTCTCTCTCGCCTTTCGAACTCGTCACGAAGCTCCCGATCGCCCTCTTCCTCTCCTGGCGCTGGCGCCGCCCCCAGTGCGCAGCCCGATCCAAATTCGGGTAGACGATCGGAGAGGATGCTTGAGGAGCGCGACGTGGTGCGGGGTAGGCGGCGTTCTCTTTTTAGGTCTCCAGATCCTCGGCCGCCGACTCGCGGTGCGCCGCGGGCTGCTGCTGGTGGAGGTAGTCGATGGCGCGCTGCGCGTGGGCCGCAGCGACGAAGATCGCGCGCCTGTCGTTCCTAAGCACGGTGAGCCAGTCCGCGACGTAGGCCGCGTGATCCTCCCGCGGCTCGAGATAGAGGCCAAGGTCGGCCGCGAGGAAAGACGCGCCGAGCTCCGCGACAAGCTCCTCCTGGGCGTAGCCTGCATCGCCCCAGCGCTGGCGGCCGAAGTCGCGATCGAGCCGCGACGGGTGGCGGGTCCAATGGACGCATTCGTGCCCGAGCGTGGCATAGTAGCTCTCGCTGTCCCGGAAGCTTGCGAACGGCGGCATCTGCACGAAGTCGGGCTCAAGGGCGTAGAAGGCGCGGCTGCCGCCATGCCGGATGTCGGCGCCGAGATGGGCAAAGAACCGTTCGGCGTGCTCGATCCGCTGTTGCGCGGCTGTGGGCTCGGGCATCGCGGTCCGCATGTAGAACGGCGCCGGAAAGCCTTCGATCTGCTGCGCATTGAACACGTGGTAGGTCTTGAGAAAGCGGATCTGACGCTCGAGGGCTTCGCCGTCGTCGTCGGTCTCGGTCTTGGTGACGGTCGAGGTGAAGACGACCATCGTCCCCTTTTCGCCCTTCCTGACCTGACCGCCGAGCTCGGCCGCTTGGCGGTAGGTCATCCAGAACCGGGCGGTGTAGCCGTGCGCCATCGCCTCCATCCACAGGATCAGCACATTGACGCCGCGATAGGGCTTGCCGTTGGCCCGGAGAGGGACTGCAATGCCGGCGGCATCGCCGGCGCTCCACGGCTTGGTCCAGGGCCTCACCCCCTGCTCGAGCTGCTCGACGATCCGGTTGGTGACGCGGCTGTAGACATCCGCGCGCCTGGTCTCGGCGGTGATCCTCTTGGTCATGGTCCGACCTCCTCTCGAGAGCGGCTCGCTGCCCAAAGCAGCGAGCCGGCGCCCTTGCCCGGCCTCCCTCGGCCTCGCTTCAAAAGCGGCCGGGAGGGAACGCGGACGGTCGGGAGAAAGGCCGAGCGCCGCCGGCGGGGCGGGAGCCCGGAAGAAGGGCGGGGGATATCAGATGGCTTTACGCCCGGCTCCGGGGCCGGGCCGAGGGGCGGGTGGGCTGCGGGGGCATTCGGAGCAAGAGCCGCCCCGTCGCCACGCGACGAGGCGGCAGTCGGGAAGGGGAGGTCAGTTGTCGCTGCGCCTCGGCCGGCTCCACACCAGCCGGTGGGTGTCGGGCTCGTCAGCCGGCATCAGGGCGGCGTAGAGCGGGGCGGCGAAGCTCGGGTCGTCGAGCACCAGGCTGACATAGTCGTTGCCGCGGTCGCTGGTCTTGCGCCACCCGGCGCCGAGCTCGACGCGGCCGGCGTAGACGCGGTAGTCGGGCTGGTCGTCGCTGGTCTTCGCGCTGACCGGGACGATGCTCACCCGCGCCCTGACGGTGAGGGTGCCGAGCGTGCCTTCGAAGCGGCCGTTCTCGATGAGCTTGAAGGTGCCGATCGTCGCCATGGTGAGGTCCTCCTCGTGTCCGGGCCGCCCGATTGCGGCCTCGTAGCCCCGAAGGCGCGCCGGGCGGCTGGCCCGCACCCGGCCTCACGGCAGGGCTGAAGCAGAGTGGAGGACCGAAGGCGGCGGCTTTTTTGGCGCGCGAGGAGGCGGCATAGCCGCGGGGAAAAAAGCCGCCGCCGTAAGGTTGCGGGCTCGAGGCCGCGGGCGGAGCCCCGCAGCCGGCGCGATTAGGGGGCGGAGACGAGGCCGTGTTGAGGCGGACCGGTATTGAAGAGGGGGGGCCGGCCTGGCGATGGTTGGAGGCACCAATAGCTCGAAGCGGTCGCATGGGCACGTCCAGCCGTCCCTACTGGGGTCCGGGTTGGTCGCTGGCGTTGATTGGCCAGCCGACCGCCGACGTTGTCTGCGCCGTCGGCCGCGACGAGCTCGGCGCTGGGTGACCGTCGAGCACCGGTGTCAGCCGCCGAAGCACTGCTTGGCGCCGCCGCTTTGTGCCACCACCGCCGGCCACGTGCCGGCAGCGCTTGAGTGCCCTGCACAACGACGAAAGGAGTCCCGTTCCCGACAGGCGATCGCACTCTGCCCGCAAGGGGCGGCTCCGGCGCAGCGGTGGTGGGGGAAGGGCCACGCGACGGCAACCGTAGTGCGGGCTGGTCCGCCCGAAGAGACGGCTAGCCAGTTCTCCGCCGCGCCGTCGCGATCGACGTTGCGGATGCTGGCATAGTCTGCCAAGTTCGCTACGTCTGCTGTCGTCGGAACTCGAGCCATGCCCACGCGCAACGTCGTTCTAACGGATCATCACGAGACATTCATCCGACGCCTCGTCGAGAGCGGTCGCTATCGGAACGCGAGCGAGGTCATGCGCGCGGCGCTGCGTTCCCTCGAGCAGCGCGAGGACGAGACCGGAAGTGCTCTCGACTGGCTCCGACGCCAGATCGAGCCGGGTCTGGCGCAGGCGCGTCAGGGCCTGTTCGTCGAGGGGGCGGTGCGCGAGATCTTCGACCGGATTGACCAGGAGCTCGACGCCGAGGATACGGCGCGGTCGTGACGCAGCCTGACGGCTATGAGATTCGGATCACGCCGTGGGCAGCGCAGCAGCTCAAGGAAGAGATGGCCTGGTCGCGACGCCGATGGGGCCGCCAGCATCGGCTCGCCTTTCGGCGCGCGCTGCTGGAGCGCTTGGAGCGCATCGCCGCGGGCCCGCACGGGTATCGCGAGCGCCCGGAGCTCGGCACCGGTGTCCGGCTCGTGCACTACCGTGGGCTCTACGTCGTCTTCGTCATCAACGAGGAGCTGCATCAAGTCGAGGTGATTGGGTTCCCGAACGTGTATCGGGAGCTTGCACGCAGCGTCACCGATAGCCTCGAAGCGTGGCGCTCGGCTGCCGGAGAAAGTAAGGAATGAACCGGCCACTGAGGCGCTCGCCCCGTTGACGCCGATGGGCCCGCCCGACGCCTCGACCCGAAGACGGGTGGCACCGCGTGCCC
>JBKPDM010000199.1:0-5957 GCA_046727895.1 Pseudomonadota bacterium
GCCGATCACCTTGCCGTTGACCGGCCAGAGGAAGCCGTCGCCGCTGAGCGGTGGCGGCTTGCCGTCGGCAACCCGATGCACGAGCCCCGTCGGCGCTTCGCTCGCGACGCCATCCTGGTCCGGAATGCGCAGCCGCTGGCCAGCATAGACCTGGTAAGGGGGCTTGAGCTCGTTGACCGCCGCGAGCTCGACCAATGACCGATCGACCTTGATGGCGATGGCCGACAGGGTGTCGCCGCGCCGGACGACGTAACGATCGCCGCTGGCCGCTACCGCCGGCTTCGGCTGCGCAGCCACCCGCTCCGCGGCTGCGGGAATGTGCAGGACCTGGCCGACATAGATGACGTAGGGGGGCTCCAGCTGATTGACCTCGGCCAGGCGGCGGACGCTCAAGCCGTGGCTCCTGGCCAGCGTGCTGAGGCGGTCGCCGGGTTGGACCCGATAGCCATCGGCGGGCAGGGCCGCCGTCTGCGACCCGCTGGCGGCTCGATCGCCGCTCCGCTCAGGACGGTGCTCGGCCATCTGGGGCGCGCGCTCGTCGGCCCAGGGCACATGCGCGCCCTGGTCGAGCGGGCGATAGGTCGAGCACGCCGCGATCAGCAGGGTCGTCCCGATGACGACGACACTGCGGCACGGCCGCCACGATCGACGCTCAAGAAGCCGCTGCATGTCCGAAGGTTAATAAACCTCCGGGCGATAAATCAAGGAATTTTGCGAGACGGGACGTGTTTGCTTATAGGGTATCTGCGGCGCGCTATGCTGGTGGAAGGGGCAGTATATTGAAGCTTCGATTTAAAAGCACGGTCTCAGATCTGCTCGATTATCTAGACACGTAGTGATCTTACCCGACCGGGCTCAGGGGCGTCGCTCTACCTCAGGGCGAGGCGAAGGCGCTCGAAGCTTGCCCGATGCGTCATGTCCATATGAATTGGCGTGACCGAGATATAGCTCTGGGCGACCGCCTGCAGATCCGTGCCTTCCAGCTGGACCTCGTCGGAACGCAGACCGCCGATCCAGACGTAGGGCTGACCGCGTGGATCGATCCGTTCGAGGAGCTCGTCGCCGAGCTTGCGCTTGCCCTGGGTGGTCACGCGGTAGCCTTTGATCGAGGCGGCAAGACAGTCGGGAAAATTCACGTTGATTAGAAGATCTTTCGGCCAATCCTTTGTAAACAAACGAGCGATGATGTCGGGTGCGTGCTGTTCGGCGGTCGCCCATTTGACCGGATGGCCGTTGCGCGAGCACTGGCTCAGGGCGAAGGCCGGCACGTTGAACAGGGTCGCCTCCATCGCGGCTGCGATGGTGCCCGAATAGGTCACGTCCTCGCCGAGATTGCCGCCCTGATTGACGCCCGAGAGCACCAGGTCGACGGCGCTGCTCTTGATCACGATCTGAAGCGCGAGCAGGACGCAGTCGGTCGGCGTGCCGTCGACCGCGAAGCGGCGCCTCGACAGCCTGCGGATGCGCAGCGGGCGATGCATGGTCAGCGAATGCGAAGCACCGCTCTGATTGGTCTCCGGTGCGACCACCCAGACGTCGCTGCTCAGCTGACGCGCGACGCGCTCGAGAATGCGCAGGCCAGGCGCGCCGATGCCATCGTCGTTGGTGACCAGGATGCGCGGCGGCCTGGCCGCTCGCTTCGCGGCGGGCGGGCGGCGCTCAGCCATCGGGAATCAAACGGCCCTGGCCCCCCATGTAGGGCCGGATGACGTCCGGCAGCAGCACGCTGCCGTCGGGCTGCTGGTAGTTCTCCAGCACCGCGATCAACGTGCGTCCGACGGCGAGACCGGAGCCGTTCAGCGTGTGCACCAGCTCGGTCCGCCGCTCGCCCTTCGGGCGGTAGCGGGCGCGCATCCGCCGCGCCTGGAAGTCGCCGCAGTTGGAGCAGCTCGAGATCTCCCGATAGCGTCCCTGACCCGGCAGCCAGACTTCGAGGTCGTAGGTCTTGCGGGCGGCGAAGCCGGTATCGCCGCTCGAGAGGACCATGACGCGGTAGGGCAGCTCGAGTCGCTGCAGCACCGCCTCGGCGCAGGCCGTCAACCGCTCATGCTCGGCCTCGGACTGTTCCGGCCGCGTGATGCTGACCAGCTCGACCTTGGTGAACTGGTGCTGGCGGATCATGCCCTTGGTGTCCTTGCCCGCGGCGCCGGCTTCGGAGCGAAAGCAGGGCGTCCAGGCGGTGTAGCGGAGCGGCAATTGCTCGGCGTCGAGGATCTCCTCGGCCACGAGATTGGTCAGCACGACCTCGGCAGTCGGGATCAACCAATGGCCCGTCGTGGTCTCGAACTGGTCCGCGGCGAGTTTGGGCAGCTGGCCGGTCCCGAACAGCACGTGGTCGCGGACCAGGAGCGGCGGGTTGACCTCGGTATAGCCGTGCTCCCCGGTCTGCAGGTCGAGCATGAAGGTAGCGAGCGCCCGCTCGAGCCGCGCGAGCGCACCCTTCAGAACCACGAAACGGGCGCCCGAGAGCTTGGCGGCGCGGGCGAAATCCATGCCGAGGCGGGCGCCGAGCTCGTCGTGCTCCTTCGGCTCGAACTCGAACCCGGGCGGCTCACCCCAGCTCCGCACCAGCCGGTTCGCGCTCTCGTCGGGGCCATCGGGAACATCTTCGGCCAGGATGTTGGGAATGCCGGCGAGTGCGGCATCCAAATCGGCCGAACGCTCGCGCATGCGCTCTTCGACGCACTGAAGCCGGTCCTTGAGCGCGGCCACCTCGGCGATCAACGCGTCGGCGTCACCACCTTGGGCGCGCAACCGGCCGACCTCCTTGGAGAGAGCATTGCGCCGCGCCTGCTGCTCCTGTAGCTCGGTCTGCAGCGCGCGGACCGCAGCGTCCCGCTCGAGCAGCGCCGCCGCCATGGGCGGCAGGCCCCGGCGGGCCAGCGCCCGATCGAGCGCCTCGGGCTGATCACGCAACCACTTCAGGTCGAGCACGTCACGTCACAGGTGAAGATGGCAGGAACCTCAAGACAACATTCGTAATCGGTTCTGCTGCCAGGGTCGAGCTAGGCACTGGAGGTGGAGGCTTCATCTGCTGCGGCCTCATTGGCCGCGGCCTCGGCTTGGGCGCGCCGCCGCTCGACGATTCGCACCGATATGATTGAGATCTCGTAAAGACCGAGGATCGGAATCGCGAGGGTAATCTGGCTGATGACGTCCGGCGGGGTGATGATCGCTGCGCCCGCGAACACGCCGACGATGGCGAATTTTCGGTTGCGCGACAGGGCCGCCGAGCTGACCAAGCCGACCCGACCCATCAGGGTCAGCGCGACCGGCAGCTCGAAGCTCAGCCCGAAGGCGAAGATCAGCTTCATCACCAGGGACAGATACTCGCCGACCCGGGCCTCCAGCTCGATCGGCAGCGTGCCGGGGCCGCCGTGTGTCTCGAAGCTCACGAAGAAGCGCCAGGCGAGCGGAAAGACGATGTAGTAAGCCATCGCGCCGCCCAGGAAAAACAGGATCGGCGTGGCCACCAGGAACGGCAGGAAGGCCCGCTTCTCGTTGCGGTACAGTCCGGGCGCGATGAACAGCCAGAGCTGGGCCGCGACGAACGGGAAGGTCAGAAAGGCGCCGGCCCAGAACGCCACCTTGACATAGGTGAGGAACGCCTCGGTCAGACCGGTGTAGATCATCCGCCGGCCGGTCTGACCCTGATAGACGTTGGCCAGCGGCCTGACCAGGAAAGCGTAGATGTGCTCGGAGAAGAAATAGCAGACCAAAAAGCCGAGCAGTATCGCGGCGCAGGAATAGATCAGCCGGTTGCGCAACTCGATCAGATGATCGAGCAGCGGCATCTGGCGATCATCGAGATCCGGGAACAGGGCCATCTAGCTTGGATCGGCCGGGACCGCCTCGCGCTCGGGCGCCTGAGCTTCGCCTCGGGGAGCCGGCGCCGCCTGGGCTGGCTTCGCCTCGGGCGCTTTGGTTTGCCCGCGGGCAGCGCCGCTCGCCTTCGGTTTCGAGGCAGGCGATCTGGCCCGCCGCCCCGTGATCTGCGCCTCGGACGTCGCGTCCGCCGACTTGGTGCGCGAGCGTATCGCCCGCTTCTTCTTTGGCTTGGCCTCGGAGGTCGCAGCTGGCTCGGCAGACGCCTTCGCGCGGTCCCTGTCGTCGACCATCTCCGGCCCGTTCTGACCGGTGCCCGGCCTGCTCCTGGCAACGCCCGCCTCGCTCTTGGTCCTGTCCGGCTCGGCTTTGGTCACTGGCTCGCTCCTGGCCCCGCCCGCCTCGCTCTTGGCGGTGCCCGGTGCGGCTTTGGCTGCATCTGGCTCGCTCTTGACCTTGGGATCGAATGCCTTGCCGATCTCACCGGTCGGATCGATCGTGTTCTCGAAGATCTTGCCGACATCGGTCCGGCCGGCCTTCTCGATCTCGCTCTTCACTTTGTCGAGCTCGGCCTCGCGGGCCATGTCCTCGAGCGCGCGCTGGAACTCGCGCGCCATGGCCCGGCCCTTGGCAGCCCAACGGCCCACGTTGCGGGCGACGCGCGGCAGGTCGCGCGGGCCGATCACCACCACGGCGACCAGCAGGATCACCGCCATCTCGGACCAACCGATGTCGAACAAGGCCGGCGCGCCCCCACGCCCCCGCTGGTTAACGGCTCAGGTCTTGGCCGCCTCGTCGCGTTTGAGCGTCGACTCGGCGACCCCCGCCGGCTCGTCGGCGCCTCTGGTCGCGATCGCCGGCTTGTCGTCCTCGTCGTCCTGCATCCCGGCCTTGAAGTTCTTCACGCCCTTGGCGACGTCGCCCATGACCTTCGGCAGCTTGCCGGCGCCGAACAGGATCAACACGATCATCAGGATCAGGACGACCTGCCAGATACCGATACTCATCAACGCATCCCTCTTTGCCTGACCCTCAGCGGGCGCGCCGCGATCGGGTCTCGAGCTAAGCGAAGTCTCGCAGAAAACCCCGACCCGCGCAACGCCACCTACCGGCGCACCGGCGCCGGCGTCGCCGGATAGACGTAAACTTGGCGCGGGTCGACGTCGACGGCAACCACGTCGCCGGCGATAAACTCCGAGATGCTCGTCATACGCGCGGTCAGCGGCGCGCCATCCGGCAGCTCCAGCTCCAGCACCCGGTTGGTGCCGAGGTCACGAACCCGGCGGATGCGAAAGCGAAACGGCGCCGCTCCGCCATCGCGCAGGAGCCGAAGCGCCTCGGGCCGGATCAGCACGTCGACCGGCGTCCCGTCCGGGAGATCGTTGACCTCGATCGGCCCGAGCGGCGTGCTCACCATGCCGGCGACGATCCAGCCCTTGAAACGGTTCAACGAGCCAAAGAAGCCGGCGACGAACGGGCTTGCCGGACGGGCATAGAGCTCGGCTGGAGTGCCATGCTGCACGATCCGGCCGTCCAGCATGACGTGAATCCGGTCGGCGACGCGCACCGCCTCGTCGGCATCGTGGGTGACCATCAGGACCGGGGTTCCGGCCCGGCGCAGGAGCGCGGTGGCGTCGTCGCGCACGTGCTCGCGCAGCGTCGCGTCGAGGCTCGAGAACGGCTCGTCGAGCAGCATCAGCCGTGGCCGCGGCGCCAGGGCGCGGGCGAGCGCCACCCGCTGCTGCTCGCCGCCCGAGAGCATGTGCGGGTAGCTTCCGGCAAGGGCGTTCATATCGACCTGCACGAGCAGCTCCTCGGCGCGCTGCCGGCGTGCCCGGCCGTCCATGCCGCGCAGTCCGAAGGCAACGTTGTCGATCACCCGCAAATGCGGAAACAGGGCGAAGTCCTGAAACATCAGGCCGACCCGCCGCGCCTCGGGGGCGCGGCCGTAGCCGGGCTCGGCGACCACCTCGCGGTCGATCACGATGCGGCCGCCCTGCAGCGGCTCGAGCCCGGCGATCAGGCGGAGGATCGTCGTCTTGCCGCAACCCGACGGACCGACCAGGCAGTGCACCTCGCCGGGCGCAAGGCTGAGGCTGATGCCCTTGAGGACGGTCCGAGCGCCGTAGGCG
>JBKPDM010000200.1:0-18054 GCA_046727895.1 Pseudomonadota bacterium
ACGTATCGTATCTCGACATCGTCGTCCTCGGCAGCCTGCTCGACGCGGCCTTCATCGGCAAGAGCGAGGTCGCGGACTGGCCGGTGATCGGCCTGATTGCCAGGCTCGGGCGGACCGTGTTCGTGCAGCGCAGGGCCATGCACTGCGCCCGTCAATGCGATGCGCTCGCGGCGCGACTCGGCGCCGGTGACAGCCTGGTCCTGTTCGCCGAGGGCACGAGCAGCGACGGCGCCCGGGTGCGACCGTTTAGGAGCGCCCTGTTCGGCGTTCTGGAGCAGCCGGACCTCGCAGCGCGCGTGACCGTCCAGCCGGTGACGCTCGCCTACACCCGGTTTCGAGGCGGCCTCCCCATGATCCACTCGCTGCGCTCGTGCTACGCCTGGTACGGCGACACGGCGCTCGTGCCCCACCTCTGGTCGGCGCTGGGTCTGCCCGGCGCCGAGGTCGAGCTAAGCTTCCACGACCCATTACCGGCCACGGCGTTCGCCACGCGCAAGGCGCTGGCCGCGCATGCCGAGCGACAGGTGGCGAACGGCCTGGCCGAGCTGCGGGCAACCGCCTGACGGACACCGCCGTTCTTGAGATCGTGCCGCCCGTTGAAGGCGCGATGGGTTATGGCTGCAGGACCTATGTGCTGTAATCTGTGCCCGGAGGTGGCGGTGGCGCCGGGGCGCGGATCGGGTCCTGCCATCCAGTTGCGGGAGGGCTGCCGCGACGCTGCCAAGGTCGAGAAGCGCACGCTGCAGAACCGGTCCGACTGGTCGGTCGAGTTCCGACAGCCGGACAAAGCTTGGCTCAGCGAAGCTGTGGCGTCTGACCGCGCCGCTCGCTCTCGGAGCGTTGCTCGCGGCCTGCGCGGTCCGGAACGAGAGTCCGGACAGCATCACGATCGAGCACGACACGTTTCAACCCGAGCTGGCCGCGATCGAGGCCGAGAAGCATTGCGCCAAGTACAGCAAGAAGGCGGTGCTCGTCAAAACCACTCCGGAGCCGCCCAACGCCTCCCTCGTTTATCTGCACTCCAGCCTCAGTGTGTTCGACTGTGTGAGTCAGTGAGCGCCCGATCGCTGGGGGCTGGATCAGCTTGGAAAGCGGCGCTCAGCAGCTCCCTATTTGGCCGCCTCGGGCGTCTTGGCCGGGGCGTGGAACGCCATGCCGCTGCCGTCGGACAGGGTCAGGTCCAGTCGGCTGTTGCTGACGGTGAACGCGGTGGCGCCGGCGATCCGCATCAGATACTCCTGCTCCAGCTCCATCACGGTCGGCGGCGAGCAGGCTTTCCGGGTCGAGCTCGGCTGAGCTACCTGGATCTGATCGCCCGAGACCGTGATCGAGGCGAAGTAGTCGTTGCAGCCGGCGAAGCCGGTCAGACGATTGCCGGCGACGTCGAACCTGACGGTGATTCGGCTCGCTGCCCACTCGGCCTCGGTGTGGCCGCTCGGGCTGATGTTCGCCAGCAACCACTCGCCCTGGTCGAGCTGTCCGGTCAGTGCTTTTGCGGACTCGCCAGCGGCCTGTTTGCTGAGCACCTGGATCAGCTTCAGCCTCGGCGGGGAGAGGGCCTGGATTTCGCTGGCCTGCGATGGCTGCTCGACCAGCAGCTGGTAGGTGAACCCCGGCTCGTAGGTGAAGCCCTGGATCTCGTCGGGCCGCGTGATCCAGATGTCGCCCGATGCATCGGTGACCTTGATGCAGCTTCCAGGCGTACCGTTCGCGCAGTCGACCGGGTCCGGCGCGATCGTCAGCTGACTCTGGGTGGTCCCTCGGCTGGAGCAGTCGGCGAGCACCAGTGCGCCGGCGATCGCCATCACCCCGAGGGCGATCTCGAACGCGCTCCCAGCGAAAGGCTTCGATCCGCGCGCCGCCCGCGTCATTCCGCCTCGCCCCCACTCCTGGGGCCGGCCACCTTGGCCCCGGTGAAGCTTTCGTAGACCTTGACGAAGCCGGCATCGTCGATCGGGCCGAGACCCTGCGCCGCGGCCATCATCACGACCTGGTAGGCGGCCGCGGCCATGGGCAACGGCATCTTGAGGGTCTTGCCGGCGTCGAGCACCAGGCCGAGATCCTTGACCCAGATGTCGATGGCACTTCGGGGCGCGTAGTCGTCATCCAGCATGCGTGGCACGCGGTTCTCGAACATCCAGGAGCCGCCGGCGGCGTTCCGGATCACCTCGTAGAGCACCTTGGGATCGGCGCCGAGGGCCGTGCCGAACGCCATGCCCTCGGCGGCTGTGACCAGATTGATGCCGGCCAGCAGCTGATTGACGGCCTTGACCATGGAGCCGATCCCGGGCGCGGCGCCCAGGCGATAAACCTGCCTGGCGCAGACGTCGAGGGCCGCCTCGGCGGCCGCGAACGCCTCGGGCGGGCCCGCGGCCATGATCGTAAGCTGGCCCGTCTCGGCGCCTATCGCGCCGCCGCTGACCGGCGCATCGAGCAGGTGAAGACCCCGCTCGGCGAGCCGCTCGCCGAGGCGGCGCACATAGGCTGCGGGCACCGTGCTCGAGAGGACCACGGTCGCCGCTTCGGGCAGCGCCTCGATCGCGCCCTCGGCGCCGAACAGCGCGTCCTCCACCTGAGCGTCGTTGACGACCATGAGGAACAGGAGGCCGGCATCGCGGGCCGCCGCGCGCGGGCTTTCGGCCGCGCCGCCACCGAGCCCGACGAACCGCTCGAGTGCTGTGCGCTTCAGATCGAAGCCCGTCACCGTGAAGCCGGCGCGAACCAGATTCGCCGCCATGCCAAAGCCCATGGCTCCGAGCCCGATGAAGCCCACCTTCTGATCGCGTTGCATGGTCTCGACCATTTCTGCCAGGTCCAGAGATACCGGAGCGCGTGGCCGCGGCTTTGCCTATGGCGTCACGCGAAGCTAGCCAAGAGAGCGCCCCGTCACAACCGACCGGTCGCCGCTCCATTCATGGCTCCCGCGCGCTTCACCAGGCGATCGGCTGGCGGTCGCGGAACAGGCCGCCGCTCGGGCCGTCATCCGGCAAGGTGGCGAGCCAGACGGTCGTGTCGACGCCCTGCTCGGGCGAGCGGGTCGCGCCCGGACCGCCCATGTCGGTCCGCACCCAGCCGGGACAGATCGCGTTGACCTTGACGTTGGTCGAGCGCAGCTCGGCGGCGAAGATCCGGGTCAGGGCATTCAGGCCCGCCTTGGACACACGATAGGCGATATGGCCGGCGCCCATGTCGGCCAGCTGGCCGAGGCCGGAGGAGACGTTGACCACGCGACCCCGGCCCCGCATGAGCGGAATCAGCGCCTGGCAGAGCAGGAACGGCCCGACCAGGTTGGTGTCCAGCACCTCATGAAAACCCGCCGGATCGACGGTGAACGCGCTCGCCGTAGCCGCGCGCGATTCGCCGGTACCCCGGGCGATGCCGGCATTGTTGATCAGGATGTCGAGGCGGCCGGACTCACGTTCGATGAACTCGGCGAGCCGTCGGATGCCCGCCTGATCGGTCACGTCCAGCGGCTGGGTGACGACCTCCAGCCCCTCGGCTCTCAGCTGCTGCGTGGCCACCTCGCCCTTGGCCGGATCGCGGCTGGTCAGCAGTACCCGCGCACCGCGGCGCGCCAGCTGACGGCAGGTCTCCAGCCCCATGCCGCGATTGGCGCCGGTGACCACGGCCACCTTGCCGGCTGCATCCTGCATCATGACTCCGGTCTCCGATCAGAGCTCCAGCTCGGAGCGCGCTGATACGCCGTCGGCGCGATTGCCGATATGTTGTGATCGCCGTTCGCGAAGCACGCCTTACCGTGCTAGACTGGCCAAGGCGGCGCAAGGTTGAGGCAGGGGAGGCGATCATGAAGCTCGGAATCTGGTCCGCGATGTTGACCGCGCTGCTCGCGGCAGCGGTGCCCGCCGTCGGCGCGGAGATCACCATGTCCTGCGGCTGGCAGGAGACGGAGCTGCGGCTCTGCCAGGAGGCGGCCGCAGCATGGTCGGCCCAGAGCGGCAACACGGTCAAGGTGGTTCGTGGCCCCGAGCGGAGCAACGAGCGCTACTTTGAATATCTCGATCTGCTCGGCCGGGGCGACCCCGGTATCGACGTCCTGGAGATCGATGTGATCTGGCCGAGCGCGCTCGCGGGCGAGCTGGTCGACCTGAGTGGGCATGTCCCGCCGGACGTGCTCAAGCAGCACATTCCGGCGATCGTCACCAACAACACGGTCGACGGGCGCCTGGTCGCCATGCCGTGGTTCACCGACGCCGGGATGCTCTACTACCGCAAAGATCTGCTGGAGAAATATGGCGCGCCGGTGCCCCAGACCTGGTCCGAGCTGGCCGACACCGCCCTGACGATCCAGGAAGCCGAACGCACCGCCGGTAAGGGCGATCTCTGGGGGTTCGTCTTCGAGGGCCAGGCCTATGAAGGCCTCACCTGCAACGCGCTCGAGTGGATCAATGCCTATGGCGGCGGCACGATCGTCGATCAGCAGGGGCAGATCACGGTCAACAACCCGGCCGCGGCGCTGGCGCTCGGCGACGCAGCGGCCTGGGTCGGCACGGTCGCGCCGCCGCGGGTGACACGCTTCGTCGAGGAGGACGCCCGGATCACCTTCCAGCTCGGCAACGCGGTGTTCATGCGCACCTGGCCCTATGCCTGGTCGCTACTCCAGGCCGCGGACAGCGAGCTCAAGGGCAAGGTCGGCGTCGCCCCGCTGCCCAAAGGCGGCGCCAACGGGCGGCACAGCGCCGCGCTCGGCGGCTGGCAGCTCGCGGTCTCCAAGCACTCGCGCAACCAGGAGGCGGCGATCGATTTCGTCCGCTACCTGACCAGCGAGGCCGAGCAGAAGCGACGCGCCATCCAGGGCTCGTTCGCCCCGACCATCGAGAGCCTCTACCACGATCCGGAGGTCCTGGCCGCGAATCCGTTCTTCGCCGACCTCGCCGAGGTGCTCAAGGACGCGGTCGCGCGGCCCTCCTCGCTGACCGGCGCGCAGTACCCCCAGGTATCGACCCTGTTCTGGGAGGCGGCGCACGCCACCCTGAGCGGCTACGGCACGGCGCGCCAGAATCTCGCCGGTCTCGAGGATCGCCTCAGGCTGCTCCGCTCGCGCGCGGGGTGGTAGCGGCGGCACGAGCCAAGAGCCCAACGAGCCATTGCCGGAGTCTGATCGAGGCCGCCAGGTCCATTGAATCGATCACGCGCTCGACAATCTACTAGGCAGTTGGTGCGTTTGTGATCGCCCGGGGCTGCTGCTAAACTCCGGCATCGTCCGAGAGAAGGACACGGCTGATGGAACTGCCGGCTGTCGAGCGCAGGCTGGCCGCCATTCTGGCGGCCGACATGGTCGGTTACAGCGGCCTCATGGAAGCCGACGAGGCGGGCACGCTCGCGCGCCTCCGAACCCATCGGCTCGAGCTGATCGACCCGGCGATCGCCAAGAACAACGGCCGGATCATCAAGACCACCGGGGACGGCATGCTGGTCGAGTTTCAGAGCGTCGCCAGCGCGGTCCAGTGCGCGGTCGAGATCCAGCGCCGAATGGCGCGCCGCAACGCCGACGTGCCGCCCAGCAGGTGGATCCGGTTCCGCATCGGTATCAACCTGGGCGACGTCATCATCGAACGGGACGACATCTTCGGTGACGGCGTGAACGTTGCCGCGCGCCTGCAGACGCTGGCCGAGCCGGGCGGCATTTGCGTATCCCGCGCCGTTCGTGATCAGGTCCAGGTGGGCGATCGATTCGACGTCGACTTCGAAGATCTCGGCGAGCAGAGCGTCAAGAACATCGCCCGGCCGATCCGCGTCTTTCGGATCGTGCTACATGATGCCGCCGACGCTCTGGCCGGGCCTGGCTCGGAGACCACGACCGCGGGCAGGGTCGCCGCCAAGCCGTCGATCGCCGTGCTGCCGTTCGCCAACATGAGCGGCGATCCGGAGCAGGAATTCTTCGCCGACGGTCTGACCGAGGACATCATCACCGAGCTGTCCCGGTTCCGGGACCTGTTCGTCATCTCCCGCAACTCGGCGTTCATGTACAAGGGCAAAGCGTCCAAGATCCAGGACGTCGCAGCGGAGCTCGGCGTTCAGTATGTGGTCGAGGGCAGCGTGCGCAAGGCAGGTAACCGCGTGCGCGTCACCGCCCAGCTGATCGATGCCGAATCCGACCGCCACGTCTGGGCCGAGCGCTACGATCGCGACCTCGAGGACATCTTCGCCATTCAGGACGAGCTGACCGCGGCGATCGTGGCCACGTTGCCGGGACGGGTCGAGGCGGCCAGCCACGATCGAGCCAAGCGCAAGCTCACCGCGAACATGGTCGCCTACGAATGTGTGCTCGCCGGCAAGGTGCTGCATCATCGCTCGACCCGCGAGGCCAACGCCGAGGCGCAGCGCATGCTCGACCGGGCGATCAGCCTCGACCCCGGCTACGGTCACGCCCACGCCTGGAAAGCCTGCGTGCTGGGCCAGACCTGGGTCAACGGCTGGTGCGCGGATCGGGACGCGACCTGGAACCAGGTGGTCGAGGAGCTGCAGACGGCGCTTTCACTCGACGACAACGACAGCGACGTCCACCGCATCCTGGCTGCGGTCAACGTCGTACGACGGGACTACGACAAGGCGACCTACCATCAGGAGCGGGGGCTCAGCCTTAATCCCAACAACGACCTGCTCGTCGTGCAGCAGGGCGAGCTTTTGACCTGGCTCGGCCGGCCGGAGGAAGGCATCGACTGGATCAAGCGGGCCATGCGGCTCAATCCCTACCATCCCGAGCGCTTCTGGAATCACCTCGGGCGCTCCTACTTCGTCGCGCGTCGCTACGCCGAGGCCGCAGAGGCGTTCGCGCGCATCAGCCGGCCGGATCACACCCACCACGCGTTTCTCGCGGCCGCCTTTGCTCAGATGGGGAACGCGACCGCAGCGGCCGCCCATGCTCAGGAGGCGCTCAAGCGGCAGCCCGAGTTCTCGGTCCAGAGCTACCTGGACACGCTGCACTACAAGCGCGAGAGCGACCGCGAGCACCATCGCGAGAGCCTGCTCAAGGCCGGCCTGCCGGCTTGAGCGCAAGCCTCATCGCAACTAGGGCAGGCCCCGGTCGAGCTGGAGGTCGATCGTGAGGCCTTGTACGGCGACACCCTTGAGTTCGGCGTCGCGCGGGACGAACACGAAGCCGATCTTGGCGTCCTTGCTCATGCTGATCAGGAAATCAGCGGAGAAGCGAAGGTTGAGGCGGTCGGTCCCGGCCTTGTCCGAGCCCAGAACGGCGATCGCGCTCTGCACCACCGAAAGGAGGCCGAGGTCGGCCTCGCAGGCGGGCTCAGACGCGTCGTTCTCGGCAAACGGCACGAAGCCGATCTCGAGCCTGTGGGTCGGCTCATGCTCGAGGTCGGAGGGCCCGGCCTTGCCGAGCGCATCGAGCCCGATCTGGTCGACGACGGCAGGGATCTCGACGGCGACCCCGGTGCCTTTGCCATGGCCTCCCCCGGCGTTCACGTGCAGCTCGACATGCGAGATGGTCAGCTGCATCTTGGCCTTCTTTGCAGCCGCGACGGCCTTGCCAAGGTTGCAGCGGATCTCGTCGACGACGCGTTGGATCGGGACATTGCCGGCGTCGTATGCCCCGACGGGCTCCGGCTTCGCCTTGCTCGCCTCGTCCTCTGCCTTCGCCGGCTCGGCCGCGGCTGCGGGACCGCCCGGGGACGGCAGCAGCGCCATTGCCGCCAGGAAGGCGCCAAGCAGAATTGTCGTCCCTTGCCGGTGCATGCTCGGGCGCCTGCACGCCATGGCGGCGATCGGGCCTAGGTGTAGGCCGGCCGCGGGAACGCCTTGCCCTGGTCGTCGAACAGATAACAGGCGGCCGCGGGCACGCCGATCGGCAGGGTCTCGCCGACCCGGGTCTGCGAATTACCCCCGGCCTTGACCACCAGCGGTTCGCCGCCGCCGCGCCCGAGGTAGATGTAGGTCTCGCCGCCCAGATGCTCGACCGCGATCACCTTGCCCTTCAGCTGGGTGTCGCCGCCGCCGCCTTCGGCGAGATGCTCGGGCCGAAGGCCAAGGGTCACCTTCTCGCCCGCGCGCGCGCCGTTCGAGCTCACCGGGGCGACCACCTGCGTGCCGTCGCCAAGGTCGACCGTGATCGCGTTGTTGGTGCCTTGGGCGACCGTACCCTCGACGAAGTTCATCTTGGGTGAACCGATGAAGCCGCCGACGAACAGGTTCTGCGGGTGGTGGTAGAGATCGAGCGGTGAGCCGAACTGCTCGACGATGCCCGCGTTCAGGACCACGATCCGATCGGCGAGCGTCATCGCCTCGACCTGATCGTGGGTGACGTAGATCATGGTCGCGTCGAGCTCGTGGTGCAGCTTGGCGATCTCGATCCGCATCTGGACGCGCAGCGCCGCATCCAGGTTGGAGAGCGGCTCGTCGAACAGGAACACCTTCGGGTCGCGCACGATCGCGCGGCCGATCGCGACCCGCTGCCGCTGACCGCCCGAGAGCGCCTTCGGCTTGCGCTCGAGGAGATGCTCGATCTGGAGGATGCGCGCCGCGCCCCGCACCCGCTCGTCGATCCCTTCCTTGCCGGTTTTGGCGAGCTTCAGGCCGAACGCCATGTTCTCGTAGACGCTCATGTGCGGGTAGAGGGCGTAGGACTGGAATACCATGGCGATGCCGCGCTCGGCGGGCGGCAGGTCGTTCACTTCCTCGCCATCGAACATCATCCGACCGGAGGTGATGTCCTCGAGCCCGGCGACCAGGCGCAGGAGCGTCGACTTGCCACAGCCCGACGGGCCGACGAAGACCACGAACTCCTTGTTCTGGATCTCGAGATCCACGCCCTTGATCACGTGGGCGGTGCCGAAGGACTTGCGCACCTCATGCATCGTAATGCGAGCCATTGTCAGCCTCCCGTATCAGGCGTTCCTCGGGCGGCGCCCGAAAAACGCGCCGTAGCCTGGCAGCTTGATGACACCCTCCTCGAAGTCCGCCGCAAAGCCATAGCCCTCCAGCGGCGCGACCGCAGCCGGCGACCTGAAGTCTACGGCCTCCGGCCCGAGATTGAAGACACAAAGTAGCGCATCGTCGGGATGTTCGCGAAACAGCGCCAGGATCGGCTCCGGCGCCTCGACGAACCGCTCGCCGCCGCGGATCAGCGCAGGTTGGGTCCTGCGCCAGGAAAGGAAACGACGGGTGCTGTTCAGCACCGAGCCCGGGTCGCCGTCCTGGCGATCGACGGCCAGCGGCAGATGGGTCGCCGGCATCGGCAGCCACGGCTTGACCGCGCTGAAGCCGCCGAACGGCACCGCCTGCGCCCAGGGCATCGGGGTGCGGCAGCCATCGCGGCCCGCCGCCTCCGGATAGAAGGCGATGCCAACCGGATCGCGGAGATCCTCGAACGCCAGCTCCGCCTCGGGCAGGCCGAGCTCGTCGCCCTGGTAGAGGCAGATCGTGCCGCGCAGAGAACCGAGCAGGGCCGGCAGGAGCTTTGCGAGGGCCGGCGGCGCCTTCGGCCCGCCGAGGCGGGTCACGGCGCGCGTGACGTCGTGGTTGCCGAAGGACCAGCAGGGCCAGCCGTCCGCGACGCTACGGTCGAGCATATCGATCACCTCGCGCAACGCGCCGGACGTCAAGGGGCAGCCCAGGAGCTCGAATGTGTAAGCGAAATGGAGCGCTTCGGCGCCCCGCGTGTAGGTAGCGGCCCGCTCGAGCTGCCCGTCACCGCTCAGCTCGCCGAGCAGCGGCGCGCCATAGCGGTCCGCCAAGCGTCGCAGCGGCCCGAGGAGCTTCGTCGGGAGATCCGGATGCGCCTTGTCATAGACGTGGATCTGGCGGGCGTAGGGGGCCATGGGGTTGAGCCCGCGCGCGACCGGCTCCTCCGCTGCGCGCGCCGGATTGTTGCGCAGCGCCGGGTCGTGCATGGCGAAATCGATGGCGTCGAGGCGAAAGCCGTCGACGCCCCGCCGTAGCCAGAACTCGGCCTCGTCGAGCAGCGCGCTGACCACGGCCGGATTTTGCGTGTTGAGATCGGGCTGCTCGGCCAGAAAATTGTGCTGGTAGTACTGGCCGCGCCGCGGCTCCCATTGCCAGGCCGAACCGCCGAAGATCGAGAGCCAGTTGTTGGGCGGCGTGCCGTCCGCTCGCGCATCCGCCCAGACGTACCAGTCGGCCCGGTCATTGTCGCGCGAACTCCTGCTCTCGAGAAACCAGGCGTGTCGGTTCGAGGTGTGGCTCATGACCATGTCGACCATGACCTTGAGCTCCAGCTCGTGCGCCCGCCGGAGCAGCGCGTCGAAATCTTCGAGCGTGCCGAAGAGAGGGTCGACCGCGCGGTAGTCCTCGACATCGTAGCCGTAGTCGGCCATCGGCGACTTGAAGAAAGGCGAGATCCAGACCGCATCGGCGCCGAGCGAGGCGATGTGCTCGAGGCGTCGTGTAATGCCGGGCAGATCGCCGACACCGTCGCCATTGCTGTCCTGAAAGCTGCGGGGATAGACCTGATAGATCACCGCCCCACGCCACCACTCGTCCATGGCCTCCCTTCCGCGGTTCGCCTCGCGGTCATCATGGCGCAGGCCAAGCCATGCGTCGAGAGGCCACCCGTCCGCCGCCGCCCGCTCCGCCCATCCGGGCGGGCCTTGGATTGCCGTGAGACGGGACGATATGTGCTAGCATGTCGGACGCTGCGGTCCGAGGAGCACGAAGATGGCGACACAGATCAAGCCGTCCCCCGGCAGGCTTTATGACGAGGACTTCTACGCCTGGTCCAAGGCTCAGGCCGACCTGCTGCGGGCCGGGCGCTTCGGCGATCTCGACCTCGAGCACCTGATCGAGGAGGTCGACGATTTGGCCGAATCCCTGAAACGTTCGGTCCGCAGCCGCATGCGCACGATCATTGAGCATCTGCTGAAGCTCGAGCACTCGCCCGCGCGGCCGCCCCGTGGCGGCTGGTACGATACCATCATCGCTCAACGAAGCGATCTTCTCGACGAGCTGACGCCGAGCATCCGGCGCGAAGTTGAATCTGCCTTGGCCGACCTCTATGACAGGGCGCGGCAGAATGCTGCCACGTCTTTGCGCAAGCACGGCGAGCCTGCGGCGGCCGACGCGCTCCCCGCGACCTGCCCCTACACCATGGACCAGATCACCTCCGACTGGCTGCCGTGAGGCGCGGGCGACTCATGCTAGATTGCTTGGCCCCATGATCGGAGTTCCGACGTGGCGACGCGCATCAAGCCGAGACCAGACGCCCGATACGAGCAGGATTTCTACGCCTGGTGCAAAGCGCAGGCCGAGCTTCTGCGGAGCGGACGCGTGTCCGAGCTCGATCTCGAGCATTTGACGGAAGAGGTCGAAGATTTGGGTGATGCGCTGAAGCGCTCGGTGCGCAACCGCATTCGCACGATCGTCGAGCATTTGCTGAAACTGCAGAATTCGCCGGCCCGAGATCCCCGCCCGGTCTGGCGCGCCACGGTGCGCACGCAGCGGGTCAGGCTCCGCGACGGGCTTACGGCCTCGCTTCGGCGCGAGGTCGAGGAGGAACTCGCCGAGCTGTACGCCGATGCGCGCGCTCTGGCTGAAGGCGCGCTGCGCGACCATGGCGAACAGGCCGCCGCCGACACCCTGCCCGCGACCTGCCCCTACACCATGGACCAGATCACCGGCGGCTGGCTGCCGTGAGCGCCATGGCGCGACGCCCGACGACCGTGCAGCGGCTCAGGCTTACCCCAGGGAAGATTGCAGACCGAGCGGATCACCGTTTCCGCGCACGAAGCATCATCGAGGTGGCTTGGGCCATCAGTCGCTTGCGATCTGGTCGAGGGTGTAAGGGCAGGCTTCGGGGAGCGCACCGGCGGCTACGCCTTCGCCATGGCGGCGAAGCGCACGAGCAGCCGCGGCGCGCGCACGCTCGTACTGCCTCGGCAACTCCGCCTCGATCCGCGCGCGCAGGCTCGGCGTGAGATCGTCCTCCAGGTCCGTACGCTGCACTGCGATGGTGTCCTGCCACAGGCTTCTCGGACCCTGCGCCGGCGAATGCTCGAGCTTCAGGAGGTGCTCGATGATCGTGCGCAGCTGCGAGCGCACCGACCGATAGAGTGAGATGCCCAGGTCGTCGACCTCCTCGATCAGGTTCTGAAGGTCGAGCTCCTCATACCGCCCGGCGCGCAGCAGCGCGGCCTGCTCTCGGGCCCAGACATAGAAGTCGGCCTCGTAGAGCGGCTTGGTCGCCTCCTTGATCCGCGTCGCCATGGACAGTCACTCTCTGAATGCCGATCCTACCACAAGATCGAGACAGCGGCTGTCGCCCGCAAGGCGTTCGTATCTGGCAGACGGGGGCTTACCCCTTGACCGCGCCGGCGGTCAGGCCGGAGACGATCGCGCGCTGGAAGATCAGCACCAGGACGATCAAGGGCACCGTGACGATCACCGAGGCGGCCATGATGTTGCCCCAGGGCAGCTCGTAGGAGGACGCGCCCGAGATCAGGGCGATCGCCACCGGCACGGTGCGCATCTCGGACGAGAGGGTGAAGGTCAGCGCGAACAGGAACTCGTTCCAGGCGGCGATGAAGGCGAGCAGGCCCGTGGTGGCGAGCGCCGGGCCCATCAGCGGCATGAACACCTTGGTGACGATGGTGAACGGCTTGGCGCCGTCGACGATCGCCGCCTCCTCGAGCTCCTTGGGCAGCTCGCGCATGAAGGTCGTCAGCACCCAGACCGTGAAGGGCAGGGTGAAGATCATGTAGGAGAGCGTCAGCGCCAGCAGGTTGTTGTACAGTCCCATCGCCCGGATCAGCTCGAACATGCCCGAGAGCACCGCGATCTGCGGGAACATCGAGACGCCGAGCACGACGAACAGCAGCGTCGTCCGACCGCGGAACTGAATCCGGCCGAGGGCGTAGGCGGCCGCCACGGCGAGCCCGAGGGAGAGCGCCACGGTCGAGACGGCGACGAAGACCGAGTTCAGGATGTTGCGGCCAAACGGCTGCTCGCGGAACACCGCGACGTAGTTGTCCCAGGCCGGATGTGGCGGCCAGAAGTTGACCTTGAACAGCTCCGAGCCCGACTTGAGCGAGGACACGATCGCCCAATAAAATGGGAACACCGTGTAGAAGATGATCACCACCAGGAACAGGTAAAAGGCGATCCGGCCGATCAGCTTTTTGGTCTTGCGGCTCATGGCGCGCCCTCCCGCTCAATCTTCCCGACCGACCCGGCCGAGGGTCAGATAGCCGACGGTGAACAGAGCGATGATCAGGAACAAAAGCGTCGCCGCCGCCGAGCCGTAGCCGACGTCCTGGAAGTCGACCAGCTGTTGGCGGGCGTACACCGACATCGACATGGTGTCCTTGTTGTTGCCGTTCATGACGTAGATCAGATCGAAGATCCTGAGCGCATCGAGCACGCGAAAGATGATCGCGACCATCAGCGCCGGCTTGAGCAGCGGCAGCGTCACCTTCAGGAAGACCGTCACCGGCGGCACGCCGTCGACTTTGGCACTCTCGTAGCACTCCTGCGGCAGCATCTGCAGCCCGGCGAGCAGGAGCAGCGCCATGAACGGCGTGGTCTTCCAGACGTCGACCATGATCACCGCGATCAGGGCCGTGCTGGGCGATGCGGTCCAGGCGATCGGCGCGCTGATCACGTGGATCGCCTGAAGCGCGTGGTTGATCACGCCGAATACGTCATTGTACATCCAAGCCCACATCTGGGCCGAGACCACGGTCGGGATCGCCCAGGGGATCAGAACGGCGGCGCGCAGGAGGCCCCGGCCGCGGAAGTGGGCGTCGAGCGCGATCGCGATCGCCAGACCGAGGATGGTCTCGATGGTCACCGACACGGCGGCGAACAGCATGGTATTCCAGACCGCATTCCACCAATCCGGGTCCTGCAGCAAGTAAAAGAAATTGACGAAGCCGACGAACTGCGCTGCGCTGAGGTCCGACAGGTTGGCGTCGGTGAAGCCGAACCAGATCGTGCGCACGAGCGGCCAGCCGGCGACCAGAGCGAGGACGACCAGCATCGGCGCCATGAACAGCCAGGCCGAACGGATCCGCTCGCGGGTCAGGCGCGAAGCCTTCTCCGGGACTGGGGCAACCGCTTCTTTGGCAGCGACAGCGGCGGTACTCATGGCGCACTCCCCTGATCGCTCACGCCGCCTCCGGCTTCGATGGCGAAGCCCGAGGCCCGTTCAGCCGAGGGCCGCCCTTCGATCGTGTCGGGGCGGCCGATCCTCGGCCCACATCCCTACCAGCGGCCACCCCGCGACAGCCGATCGAGCTTGCGCTGCAGGCCGGCGAGGCTCGAGTCGGAGTCGGCGTTGCCGCTCAGAACGGCGTGCACGGCGTTGAAGAACTCCGCGCTCACCTGGTTGTACTTGTCACCGGTGACCCGGGAGGGCCGCGCCACCGCATGGGTGAAGGTCTCGTAGAGGTCGCCGAAGAACGGCACCGCTGCCAGCACCTCCGGGTCCTTGTAGAGCGCGGCGATGGTCGGATTGTAAGAGCCCTCGATCGCGCGCCGCTTCTGCTCCTTGGCGCTGGTCAGGTACTTGACCAGATCGGCGGCGGCATCGGCGTTGTTCGAGTATTTGGACACGGCGAGCTGCCAGCCGCCGAGCACGCCGGTATGCTTGCCGCCCTCGCCGCCCATCGGCAGCTGGGTCACGCCGATCTTGCCTTTGACCACGCTGTCCTCGGCATTGCCGAGCGCCCAGGCGTAGGGCCAGTTACGCATGAACACCGCATTGCCCGACTGGAACACGCCGCGGCTTTCCTCCTCGGCGTAGTTCAGCACGCCCTCGGGCGCGATGCCGTTGATCCAAGACGCGGCGAGCTTGAGCGCCTCGGCCGCCTTCGGGTTGTTGATCGTGATCTTGCCCTTGTCGTCGACGATCGTGCCGCCGCCGAAGCTGTCGATCCACTCGAGCGCATCGCAGGTCAGTCCCTCATACGCCTTGGCCTGGAACACGAAGCCCAGCATCTTGTCGTTGCCGGCCTTGCGCTCGCCGTCCTGGATCTCCTTGGCGATGTCGGTCAGCTGCTGCCACGTGGTCGGCGGCTGCTTGCCGTATTTCTCGAGCAGGTCCTTACGGTAGTAGAGCACGCCGGCATCGGTGAACCAGGGCATCGCCACCAAGGCGCCGTCGACCGTGTTGTTGTCGACGATCGCCTTGAAGTTCTGGTCGATCTGCGCCTTGTCGATATGCTTCGACAGGTCGATGAAGTGGCTGGCCAGAATGCCGGGCCAGATCACGTCGATCTGATAGACGTCGATGTCGGCCGAGTTCGCCGCCAGCATCTGCTGATAAAGAGCCAGGCGCTCGGTCGAGGAATTCGGGGTCGAGATCACCTTGACCTGGTTGCCGCTCTTCTTGGCCCAGGCCTCGGCGCCCTGCTGGCAGAGCTGCAGCTCGAGACCGACGGCGCCGCAGGAGATTGAGACCGTCGCCGCCTGCGCGGGCGCGAGCGCGCCGCCGAGGAGGATCGCCAGAGCGGCCGCGATGACTGTGCTGCGCATCGGTTGTCTCCCCTTCGTGGCTGCATCGATTGTTGGTATGCAAAGCCTCCGATCCGAGCCTAACGCAGCCCGGTCTTTGGGAAAAGCCTTGATCGCCTCGCGCCGCCGGTTGATCTCCGGCGCGGGCCGGGCAGAATGGCCCGTCACTCCAACCGGGCGCGAGCATCCGCCGTGATCGCCAAGCTCGATCCGACCCACCACGGGTTCGAATCCCTGAGACTGCCGGCCGATGGCGTCAGCCTTCACCTGGCGCGCGCCGGCAGCGGCCGGCCGCTGCTGTTGCTGCACGGCTGGCCGGAGTTCTGGCTGACCTTTGCGCGCTGCATGCGGCGCCTCGAGGCCCGCTTCCAGCTGCTCGCCCCGGACCTGCGCGGCTTCGGCGCCAGCGACAAGCCGGCTGCCGGTCCCTCGCGCGCGGCCGGTCCCGAGGTGCATGCCGCGGACATGCTGGCCCTGCTCGATCATCTCGGGATCGCTAAGGTCGGCGTGGTCGGGCACGACGTCGGCGCCTACGTCGCCCAGGCGCTCGCGCGCCAGCAGCCGGAGCGGATCGCCGGCCTCTTCTTCTTCAACTGCCCCTATCCGGGGATCGGGCGCCGCTGGGCCGAGGCCGGACACCTGATCGAGATCTGGTACCAGTCCTTTCACCAGATGCCCTGGGCGGCCGGGCTGGTCGGCAGCTCACGCGACGCGTGCCGGACCTACATCGGCCATTTTCTTCGGCATTGGGCGCACGACCCGCACGTCTTCGATGCCGATCTCGAGGCCTGGACCGACAATTTCCTGCGGCCGGGCAATCTGCAGGGCGGCTTCAACTGGTATCTGAGCGTCGCGACCGCGCGCGCCGCCGTCATCCGGGAGGAGGTGCCGCCCTTGCCCAAGATCGCGCTGCCGACCCGGATCATGTGGGGCCGCCACGATCCGATCCTGAAAGTCGAGTGGGTCGACCGCATCGGCGAGTTCTTCGAGGACCCCGAGGTCACGATCGCCGAGGACGCCGGCCACTTCGTCCACTACGAGACGCCCGATGCGGCAGCCGCCGAGATTGCGGCGTTCTTCGACCGGCTGAGCTGGCGATGACGCTCGAGCTCGCGGCCGACCAGCTGGGCGAGGCCGGCGCGCCGGTCGTGATCCTGCATGGCCTGATGGGCTCGGCGCGCAACTGGGCCACGATCGCCAAGGAGCTCGCCGCCACTCATCGGGTGCTGACGCCCGATCTGCGCAATCACGGCCGCTCGCCCTGGGCGGATCGCATGAGCTTCGACGAGATGGCGGGCGACGTCGTCGCCGCGATCGAGGCGCGCGGGCTCGCGCCGGCGATGCTGGTCGGCCACAGCCTCGGCGGCAAGGTCGCGATGCGACTCGCGCTCACGCGGCCCGATCTGGCGGCGCGCCTGGTCGTCGTCGACGTCGCGCCGGTGCTCTACGGCCACAGCCTGCGCGAATACGTCGACGCGCTGCGCGCGGTCGATCTGGCGAAGGTCAGCCGCCGGCCCGAGGTCGAGGCCGAGCTCGCCAGGACCATCCACGACCCCCTGATGCGGGCGTTCCTGCTTCAGAACCTGGTCCGGACGCCAGAGGGCTATGCCTGGCGCGCCAATCTCGACGTGATCGCCGCGAGCCTGCCCGAGCTCATGGGCTTCCCGCCGAGCGCCGGGCTGAGCTACGCGGGCAGGGCGCTGTTCATCGCCGGCAGCCGCTCGACCTACGTGCGCGACGACCACCGGCCGGCGATCAAGGGGCTGTTCCCGAAGGCCCAGTTCGTGACCATAGCCGGCGCCGGCCATCAGGTCCACGCCGACCGGCCCGAGGAGTTCCTGGCGCAGCTTCGACCGTTTTTGCGCTGAGGTCCGACTTTCCTGGTCGAGGCGGACCTGATCAGGCCGTATCGGCCGTCAGCCGCCGAAGTGTTTCTTCAGCGCGCTGAAGCCGCCCTGGAACACGTCGTTGCTGATCATTCTCTCGGCGTCGGCCTGCTTCTCCGGCGGATCGGGATCGAAGCTCGCGGTCCAGTCGCCGTGCGTGCGGTTGCCGTCCGAGATCCGGCGCAGCCTGAGCGTCGCCCGGTAGTTGGCGACCGGCAGCGGCGATTCCAGGATCGCGTAGGTGTAGTGGTGGCCCATGTCCGAGAGCTCGAGCAGCCGCTCGCGGATCACCGCGCCATTGCCGAGCGTCAATTTCCGGATGCAGCCGACCCGGTCGCCCGGCCCGCCGCCCTCGATCTCGCTCTTGGCGACCCCCGGATGCCAGTCCGGCAGGGCGTTGAAGTCGCGGATCCGCGCCCAGACCTGCTCGATCGGCGCATTGAACACGGAACTGGCATGAGCCCTCGCCATCGTCATCCTCCCTGATCTGGCTGCAAGCTAGAAGCTCAGGGCCTTGAACTTACGCGTTTGCTCGGTCAGCGCAATCTCGGTCGGCAGGCGCTCCATCGAGCTCGCGCCATAGAAGCCGTGGCACTGCCGGCAGGACTTGAGGATGTAGGCGGCATCCTCCGGCGTCGCGATCGGGCCGCCGTGGCAGAGCACGAGCACGTCGTCGCGCACGCCAAGCGCCGCCGCCGCCCAGGCGTCGATCAGCGGCACGCAGTCC